>JAHBXQ010000011.1 GCA_019636345.1 Pirellulales bacterium
TGCGATCGAAACGCTGCAAGGCGTGGAGCAGTCGGCGCTCGTCGGCGCCAAGACCTACATCCCCGAGCGCGAGACGAACTGGAACTGGACGGGCAAGACGCCGGAGCAGAAGCGGGCCGTGCTCAACAATCGGGCCCGCACCGAGCGGGACTACGGCAAGCGGCTGCAGCGCCAGCGGAGCGAACGGGTCGAACGGAGCTTCGCCCACGTCTGCGACACCGGCGGCGGCCGCCGCACTTGGCTGCGCGGCCTCGCGAACGTTCGCAAGCACCACCTTCTGAAGGCCGCCGCGCACAACTTGGGCCTGATCCTCCGCAAGCTGCTGGGAGCGGGCAAACCGCGGGCCTACGCGGCGCTGTTGGCGCTTCTGCACGCCGTGCAGATCGCCCAGATTACGCGCCGCCGACTCCTACGCATCCTCGACGACCTGAACATGAACTCCCGACGCTCGCCGTTACGGTGGAGTGCATAGTTCCATCAGCCGCAAGAATCCGACATCTTCAACGGACTGCTAGCTGTCGATTGCGCGTCGGCCGGAGCTGATTCAGCGCTGCAGTACGGCCGTCTTGATCTCCGGGCCGCTCGCTTCGCCGCGGGGGCGATAGAACGGGTTGTGGATGACCAGCGGCTCGCTCGCGACGGATTGGCTCGTCATGCGATCGTTCGACTCCGCGGCCGCCGGCGCCGAGTCGTCGACCGTGGCGTGTCCCCGGTAATACGGATTGACGATCGCCACCGGCGTACATTGCTCGATCTCGGGCGTTTCGTGCGTCGGCAGGTAGGCGAACGGACTGTGGCCGTAGGTTCGCGGGACCGGCATGCTGTAGTACACCGGGGGAAAGGCGGCGTAGTACGGGACGCGGTCGGCTAGGACGCGATACAGATTGCCGACGTCCCAGAAGCCCATGCCGTAGCCGTACCCGCCGCATTGGGCGCGGGCGGACTGGCCGGCTGAGGTCAAGGCGACGGCGGCGACGGCGGCGAGCACGATTCGGGAAGCACGCATGGAAGGGTCTCGACGGGTGAGTCTCAATCGGGGCGAGAAAGGCGGGGCGCCGCAGGAGGCGGGTCTGTCTCTTCCACGCTAATTGGGCCCCGGCGTTTTCGCAACTTTTTGCACCCGGGGGGCCGGTTATGCGGGTTCTGCCGGGCTCGCGGAGCGACGGGGGGACGGGCTAAGGTGGAGAATCTCGACTTGCCGAGCATCGTTGCCGATGCCGCCGACTTGCCGCTTCGTTCGACCATGACTCCTGCCGATCTCACCGCCGCCGTGAAACGCCGGGCCGCCGAACTTGACTTCGGGCTGGTCGGGGTCTGCCCCGCCGTGGAACCGACGGGCGCGTCTCGTCTCGGCGAATGGCTTGAGCGGGGCTATGCAGGGCAAATGCACTATCTGGCCGATCGCCGCGACGCTTACGCCCATCCACGGCACGTGCTCGACGGGGCGTGCAGCGTCGTGATGCTCGGCATGCACTACCGAACCGAGGAGCCCGCGCCGCTGACGGCAGGCCAGGGGCGGGTCTCGCGCTACGCCTGGGGGGAGCGTGACTATCACGAGGTCATCCGCAGGCAACTCCACGCGCTCGCCGATTCCTTGCGCGAGCTCGTCCCCGCGGCGGCGACGCGCGGCGTCGTCGACACGGCCCCCCTGCTGGAACGCGAGTTCGCCCAACTCGCGGGGCTCGGCTGGATCGGCAAGCACACGTTGCTGTTGACCCGCGACGCGGGGAGTTACTTCTTCTTGGCCGCGCTGCTGACCGACGTCGAGTTGGCTCCCGACGCGCAGCACGCCGCCGATCACTGCGGCACGTGTACGGCGTGCCTCGACGCCTGTCCGACCGACGCGTTTCCGCAGCCGTACGTGCTCGACGCGACCCGTTGCATCAGTTACCTGACGATTGAACTGCAGGACCATGTCCCCATGGAACTGCGCCCCGGCATCGGCTCGTGGGCGTTCGGGTGCGACGTCTGCCAGGACGTGTGCCCCTGGAATCGTCGCGCGCCGCGGTCGCCGCGGGCGGAGTTCGTGCCCGACTCCGCGCTCGATCCGCTCGAACTGGCGCCGCTGTTCGAACTCGACGAAGGGGCGTTTCGCGCGAGGTTTCGCCACACTCCCCTGTGGCGAGCCCATCGACGCGGGCTGCTGCGCAATGCGGCCATCGTGATCGGCAACCAGCGGTACGAGGCGGGGCGCCGGGCCCTTGCGCGCGGGTTGCACGACGAGGAGCCGCTCGTCCGCGCCGCTGCGGCGTGGGCGCTGGGCCAAATCGGGGGCGAACCGTCGCGCGCCGTACTCCGCGACCGCGCAGTCGTCGAAGGCGACGCCGCGGTCGCCCAGGAGATTCGCGCCGCCCTCGCCGCTGCGATCGTCCCGCGCTCGCCGACCGCCACGTGATCGAACCGATTCGCCTGCGGTTCCCTCCCTGGGGCGACTCTCGGTCGCCTAGGCGGTCGAATCGGCGCACCCTATAATCCGTGCTCGCGAGCCGCGGGGCGAGACCAGCCGAGGCCGCGCCAGCACCAACTGCACCATGTCGATCACCGCCAACGCCGACGCTCGCTCCGGACGACCCGTCCGCATTGGCGCGGTGAACTACCTGAACACGAAGCCGCTCGTGCGCGGACTCGCCGAGTCGCTTCCCGCCGCGGAGGTCGAGTTCGAGGTTCCCAGCCGCTTGGCCGATCGACTGGCCAGCGGCGAGTTGGACGTGGCCCTCGCCCCGGCGATCGAGGTCGCTCGGCATCCGGAGTGGTCGATCACGTCGACTGCGTGCATCGGCTGTCGCGGGCCGGTGCTGAGCGTGAAGTTGCTGTTCCGCCGCCCCCCGGCGGAGGTTCGCACCCTCGCCCTCGACGAAGGCTCGCGGACGAGCGTCGTCTTGGCGCAGATCTTGCTCGCCGAGATCGTCGGCGTCCGCCCCGCCGTCGTGCCGTTGCCGTTGGACGCCCCGCTCGACTCGGTCGAGGCCGATGCGCTCTTGGTGATCGGCGATCGGGCGATCAAGCAAGACGTGACCCCGTTCGTCGAGGCCTGGGACTTAGGGGATCGCTGGCTTCGATGGACGGAACTGCCGTTCGTGTTCGCCGTCTGGGCGGCTCGGCCGGGATTCGACGCCGCTGAGATCGAGGCGGCGCTCGAGGCGGCTCGCGATCGGGGCGTTCGGGATCTCGAGCTCATCGTCGCTGAGCAAGCGACCGCCATGCGGTTGCCGGCTGAGTTGGTGCGGACGTACCTTCGCGACAACCTCAATTTCTACCTGGCGGCGGGGGAACGTCGCGGATTGGAGGCGTACCTCCGCAAGGCGGAGGCGCTGGGGCTGATTTCGCCGCGTGCGGGGGCCGTGCCCGGACCGCGCGGCGGTCCGGCAGCGGACGCGAGGGTTGACCGTGCTGAACAGTGCTCGTGCGGCGAGTGAACAAAGTTCAGGATCCAGTTTTTAGCGTGAAGGAATTGCGTCGATGATCGCCCCGCTGAGCGTCGCTGATCTGTTGGACAAGGCCGTCGCCGGCGAGCGTCTCTCGCCCGAGGAAGGCCTGCGGTTGCTGCACGTTTCGGACCTGGCCGCCTTAGGCCGCGCCGCGGACCAAGTGACCCGCCGGCTCCACCCCGAGAACTACCGCACCTACAACATTGATCGCAACATCAACTACACGAACGTTTGCACGGCGGTGTGCGACTTCTGCGCGTTCTATCGCAGTCCCAAGTCGAACGAAGGGTACGTCCTCGATCTCGACACGATCCTCGCGAAGACGGCCGAGACCGTCGCCCTGGGGGGCGAGCAGATTCTGCTGCAGGGGGGGCTCCATCCGGAGTTCAAGCTCGAGTGGTACGAAGAGATGCTCCGCGGCATCAAGGCCGCGTTCCCCCAGGTGAACATCCACGGTTTCAGCCCGCCGGAGATCTACCATTTCTCGAAGGTGAACAAACTGCCGCTGGAGACCGTGCTGGTGCGGCTCCGCGACGCGGGGCTGGGGAGCCTCCCCGGCGGCGGGGCCGAGATCCTGGTCGACCGCGTGCGCCGCGCCATCACTCGCGGCAAGGTGCTCGCCGACGACTGGCTCGACGTGAATCGCGTGTGGCACAAGCTGGGAGGCCGCAGCACGGCCACGATGATGTTCGGCCACGTCGAGACGCACGAGGAGCGGATCGAGCACTTGGAACGCCTGCGGCAGCTTCAGGACGAAACGGGGGGCTTCACGGCGTTCATCTGCTGGACCTTCCAGCCCGACCACACCGACATGGCCGACGTGCCGCCGACGGGGTCGTTCGACTATCTGCGGACCAACGCGGTCGCGCGGCTCTATCTCGACAACTTTGCGAACATCCAGTCGAGCTGGGTCACCCAGGGGCTCAAGGTGGGGCAACTCGCCCTGCTCTACGGGGCCAACGACATGGGGAGCCTGATGATCGAGGAGAACGTCGTCGCCGAGGCGGGGACTGTTCACCATCTGACGCTCCAGGAGATTCGCGCCGCGATCAGCGAGTTGGGATTCGAGCCCCGGCAGCGGAACGTCTTCTACCAACTGGTCGATCACGCGGCGGAAGCGACCTGCCTTGTCCCGCAAAGTCGGCAGAACCAGCCCACGCTGCCGATCCTAAACTGAGCGGTTCGCCGCGGCGAATACCCGGAACTGCCCGAGCCTGCTATCTTTCAGCAGGCGACCGCCGCCCCGTTCGACTGGAGGGACGGGCGCCTGGGGTCGTTCGATGCCGGCGCACGCGCGACGGTTCGATTCTGCCGACGGCGCCCCTGGCACGAACTCCCGACGAAGCTGAGCAATGATTGAAGCCCGCCAGCTCGTCAAAGCGTACGCCGATTTGCATCGGGGTCGGTTCGTGGCGCTTGACGGCCTGTCGTTCACGGCACGGCCGGGCGAGGTCTACGGCCTGCTGGGCCCCAACGGCGCCGGAAAAACGACCGCGCTGCGAATTCTGAGCACCGTCCTCGAACCGACCGGCGGGACGGCGACGGTGGGCGGGTACGACGTCGTCACGCAGCCTGCCGAGGTGCGCCGCAAGATCGGCTTCATCTCGACCAACACCGCGGTCTACGACCGGATGACCGCCTGGGAGATGGTCGAATACTTCGGCCGGCTCCACGGGATGGCGCCCGAGTTTTTGCGTGAGCGGATGGAGGGGCTGTTCGACCGGCTGCAGATGCAGGAGATCCGCGACTTGTTGGGCGCTAAGATGTCGACCGGCATGAAGCAGAAGGTGTCGATCGCTCGAGCGATCGTCCATGACCCGCCGGTGCTGATCTTCGACGAGGCCACCAGCGGGCTCGACGTGCTGGTGGCCCGGGCGCTGCTCGACGCCGTCGCCGAGCTGCGCGACGAGGGGAAGTGCATCGTCTTCTCGACCCACATCATGCGCGAGGCCGAGCGGCTGTGCGACCGGGTGGCCGTCATGCACCGCGGCCGCCTGCTGGCCGAAGGGACCCTCGAAGAACTGCGCGAGACTTGCGGCCAGCACGACCTGGAGGATCTGTTTTTCGAACTCATCCGCGGACAGGAAGCCGCGGGGAGTCGGCAGCCAGTTTCCCGCTGAGAGCCAAACACCAGTCGCCAACCCCCGCTTTCCTATGCAGTGGTCCAACGTCAAACTGATCTACCTGCGCGAGATGCGCGATCAGTTTCGCGATCGGCGGACGTTGTTCCTGATCGCGGTGCTGCCGCTGCTGCTCTATCCGCTGCTGGGGATGAGCTTTTTCCAGCTCGCCCAGTTCATGCGGAACGAATCGCCGCGGGTGCTGCTGGTGGGCGAAGAGGAACTCGCCGGGCACGACTGGCTGCCGCCGCTGGTGGGTCCTTCCGGCGACGAGTTCGCTCCCGAACTCGAGCGGTTCGCCGACCAGCGCGGGACGATCCAGCTCTTGCACGTGGCCGACTTCGCCGAGGCCCCGGAACTTAAGTCGCGCACTCCCCGCGGCTCCGGCCCCGTCGCGGAGACGGAGCGGCTCCACAAACTGGCCCGACGCCTGCTGGACGAAGGCCGGGTCCAGGCCGTGCTCTGCTTCCCCAAGAATCTCGGGACGAGCCTTGAATCGCTTCGCCAAGCGATGCAACAGCGCACGAGCGACAATCTGCCGCCGCTTCCCGAGTTGTTGCTGATGTCGAATCTGGCCAACGAGAAGTCGCGTCTCGCCCACCAGCGGCTGGAGCGGGTCGTCGAGACGTGGCGCAATCAGATTTCGCAATCCAACTTGGCCGCCGGCGAAATCCCCCCGGCGGCGACGCTGCCCTTCTCGCTGAGCGCGCTCGATCTGGCCCCCCCCGCGCAAAAGCGTTCCGCCGCGTGGTCGAAGATCCTGCCGTTCGTCGTCTTCATTTGGGCGCTCACTGGCGCGTTTTATCCGGCGGTCGACCTTTGCGCCGGCGAGAAGGAACGGGGGACGCTCGAGACGCTGCTGACCAGCCCCGCGTTGCGCCGCGAGATCGTCTGGGGGAAACTGCTGACCGTGATGAGCTTCAGCATGGCCACCGCCGTGCTCAACTTGGCCAGCTTAGGGCTCACGGCCAAGTTCGTGCTGGGGCAGTTCACGCAGATGGGGCTCGTGGCCCCCGACGCCCCGCTGACGCTGCCCTCGCTGGCCGTCATGGGCTGGCTGATCGTCGGATTGGCGCCGATCTCGGCCCTGTTCAGTGCGCTCTGCCTTGCTTGCGCGGCCTTGGCCCGCAGCACCAAAGAGGGGCAGTACTACCTGATGCCCCTGATGCTGGTGACCATGCCGCTGATGCTGCTGCCGATGTCGCCAGGGGTGGAACTCGACCTGGGAAACAGCCTCATTCCGCTGACCGGGTTGGTGCTATTGCTCAAGGCGGTGCTCGAAGGACAGTACCTCGAGGCCCTGCGATTCGCCGTTCCCGTGGCGGGGATCACTCTGATGGCCGCCCTGCTGGCGATTCGCTGGGCCGAGGAGCAGTTCAATCGCGAGAGCGTCCTGTTCCGCGAGAGCGAGCGACTGGAACTCGGCCGGTGGCTGGTCCACCTTGTCCGCGATCGGGGCGAGACCCCCAGCGCCGCTCAGTCCGTGCTTTGCATTGCGGTGATCATCGTCGTGCAGTTCTTCGTCACGGTGGCCGCCGTGCCGCCGCGCGAGGGGATTACGTTCCCGTTCTTCGCCCAGATGGCGTTTATCTCGCAAGCCGTGTGCATTCTCACTCCGGCGGCCTTGATGGCGCTGCTGTTGACCGGCAACCCCCGCAAGACGCTGCTGCTCGACCAGTGGCCGCGCATCAGCCACATTGCGGCCGCGATGCTGCTGGCCGTGGCGCTTCACCCGTTGAGTCTTCAGATGGTTAAGGGGATCCAGCTCATCTACCCGCTCGGCGAGGAGGTTCTTGCCCAGAACGCCGAGATCGAACGGGCCCTCGGCAATGCGCCCCAGTGGTGGTGGCCCTACCTGCTCATCGCGCTGCTGCCGGCGGTTTGCGAGGAGATCGCCTTCCGGGGGTTCATCCTGTCGGGGCTGCGCCGCATCGGCCACAAGTGGTGGGCCATCGGCTTCTCGGCCGTCGCGTTCGGCGCCGTTCACCTGTTCCTGCAGCAGAAGATCACCGCCGCGGTGATCGGGCTGGCGATCGGGTTCCTGGCCGTCCAGTCGGGCCGGTTGTGGACCTGCATGGCGTTTCACGCAACGCACAACGGCCTGCAACTGTTGGCGGCGAAACTCAGCGAACCCGACGCGGTCACGGAGAGCTCGTTTTTGTTTCGCTTCTACCAGGGAGACGCCCCCCTCGTCTCCGATCCCGCGATCCTGGCGATCTGCGGACTCGTCGCGATGACGATCCTGTGGGGCTTCCACTGGATCGGATATCAGCGAACCGACGAGGAGCGATTGCAGGAGGCCCGCGAGCGGCACGGGACCCTCGCCCCGTCGGAGGCCGCCGGCTAATATGCAGGCGACGAGCCGGGGCCGGTTCGTCGCTGGCCATGAGACCCGCGCCTCGCGCCGTATGACTCCCATCACCCTTCGCGCCCGGTGGATCTTGCCGATCTGCTCGCCGCCGATCGCCGACGGTTACGTGGCAATCGGCGCGGGGCGGATCGTGGCCGTCGGCAAGCGCGAGGTTGCGCAAGGGACGGTCGAAGACCTCGGCGACGTCGCGCTGCTGCCGGCGCTGGTCAACGCCCACTGTCACCTCGAGTTCAGCGGCCTGGCGGCGCCGCTCGGGGCGCCGGGGACGCCCCTTCCCGCGTGGATCGAGCAGGTCATCGGCGAGCGGAAACGAGGCCGTCGGGATCCGACCGCGGAGATTGCCGCGGGGCTGGTCGAGAGTCTGCAGGCCGGCGTGACGACGATCGGCGACATCGCCACCGCGTCCCCCGCGGCGTATTTCTCCTCGCCGCTTCCGGCGCGCCCTCGCCTCATCCGATTCCACGAGGCGATCGGCTTCTCGCGGGCTCGCAGCGAGTCGGTCTTCGCCGACGTGACGGCTCGCGCCGCCGCCACGGCCGGACACTTGGAGGCGAACGCCGACGGCGTCAGTCCGCATGCCCCGTACTCGGTGCACCCGGATCTCGTCGAGCGTCTATGCGTCTGGGCCGCCGAACGCAACGTTCCCGTGGCGATGCATCTGGCCGAGTCCCCGGAGGAACTCGAACTGCTCCAGAACGGCACAGGCCCGTTTCGCGAACTCCTGGAAGCCCGCAGCATGTGGGACCCCGCGGCGATCCCGCCGGGGACGCGGCCGTTGGCTTACCTGCGCCGCCTCGCCGTGGCGCCGCGAGCGCTGATCGTGCACGGCAATTACCTCGACGTCGAGGAGATCGCTTACCTGGCCGCGCATCGCGATCGGCTGAGCGTCGTCTACTGCCCGCGCACGCACGAGTACTTTGGTCACGAGCCTCATCCGCTGCCGGCGCTGCGGGCCGCGGGCGTGCGAGTTGCGTTGGGGACCGACAGCCGGGCGTCGAACCCCGATCTCGATCTCATGGGCGAGGTCCGCGCCGTGCTGAAGGCCCATCCGCAGTTGACGCCGACGGAGGCACTGGAGATGGCGACCCGCGAAGCCGCCGCAGCCTTGGGGGCGAGCGGCGACGTCGGCGCACTCTCCCCCGGACTGCGGGCCGATCTCTTGGCCATCCCCGTCTCTGCCGACGACGATCCGACCCCCGCCGTGATCGCCGCGCCCGATCCGCGCAACGTCTGGCTGGCCGGCGCGCTCGTCGCCGGTCCGGGCGCCCGTTGAAATACGTGCCAAGCACGCACACGGAACGCCAAGTTGGGGGGAGCTTGGCACAGGTCCGCGAGTCGGCCCGCTCCTTCGACGAGCCAGCTACTGCGCCGCCATCTCCTTCTGGACCGTCGCGATGTATTGCGACAGCCCCTCCAACGCCGCGGCGGGCCACACCATGTCCGCCTCCAGGCGGTCGGAGGCGATCTTAAGCGTGAACCCCACCGGCGGCGTCGCGGGATAGTCGGGGATCTCCGGCGCCCCGCCGCCAAAGTGACGGGTGAGCATCTTGAAGATCCGTCCGAACCACTGGACCGTCCCCTGCGGGCTCACGTAAAGTCGCCACGGCGCCTCGGGGTCAAACAGCGCCGTCGTCGCGGCGACAGGGGCCGAGTTCGCCAACGGCGATTCGGCGTGCGTCGCGGCAATTCCCAACTCGACGAGCGACTCGTCCGAGGCAATCCCCGACACGACCGTGCCGGCGTCGGCCGCGACCAGAGGCCAGCGGAGCTTTCCGTCCTTGCCGAACAGGTCCTCCGCGTAGGCGTCCATGAACCCGACGAGCTCGTCCGCCATGAGCTCGCCCAGGTCGGCTGAGAGTTCCAACGCCGGTTTGCCGGCGATCGTGCGGCGTTCCATCGCCCAGTGCATCTTCAGCTCGCTGGTGGAGCGCTCCATCAGGTCGTTGGCGATCTGCATCCCCTGCTCCCAGCGATCGAGCACCTTGGCGGAGTCGTCGCAGCCGAGCACCATGTAGTAGTTGCTCATCAGGGCGTCGTTTTCCTTCCCTGGCAGGTAGGCGATCGACAACGAATTGACTCCGTCGTACATCGTTCGCTGCTTGTCGAAGGCGGCCTTCAGTTCCTCCTCCGGAATTCCGCCGAAGCCGAATCCGTCGGGGTCGAGCGCGACGAGCCGATCGTTCAAGTCGACCAGGAACTCGGCGAATCGCCCAGAAACGGGGCCCCCGCCGACGGCGACGAACGGCTCGTCGGCGTAGCCGCGCAGCAGTTGCGGGACCGGCGCGGCGCCCTCGCCGAGCTTCCCGAGTCGGCTGTTCGGCTTGAGCAGCGCTCGTTTGCCGAGGCGCAGGTTCGCGTCGTCGTCGATCGACAATCCGACGGCCACCGCGTGGATCTCGTCGCTGCAGTTGCCGAGAAGGAGGTCGAGCATGGCGAAGCTGCGCTTCATCTCGGCCACGGTGTCGGCGAACGCCTCGTCGGCGAATTGCTCCTCGAATTCGGCGCTTTGACTGGCGAGTCCCTCGCGGCCGAGCTTCCAGACCAATTCCGCCCCGGCGGGCAGCAGCATAGCCGTGACTTGGTTCGCGGCGAACCAGCTCCCCAACGTCTCGAGTTCGGGCGCGAGGGTCGGTTCCGCGCCGAGCACCTGTTCGAGCCTCTGGCGATGCTCGACGTTCATCAACAGCGCGAAGTTCTCCGCCTTGCCGACCAGCAATTCCTCGCCCGCCACGACTACTCGGCAGATTTCGCCCGTGGGATCGCCGTTGAGGGGCGCGACGAATTCGGCGTACTCGTTCACGGGAACCGCCAGCAGCGGCACGAGCGCCGGCTTCCCCTCGGCGCCGGGCAGAAACGCCAGCGCCATGTCGCCGGATTTGTCGATTCCAGGGCCCAGGCCCGTGGCCAATTGCAACAGTGCAAGCGGCGGGGGCGCCGGGGCGTTGAACATTTGCAGCAGTCGCTGTGCCTTGGCGTCGGTGTCGGCCAAGTCGGCGATGACCACCACCCCCAGCGCATCGGCCGGGACGTGAGCCAGCACGACCGGCGACTCCGTTGCGACCGCCTCGGCGGCGTTCGACGAACGGCACGCGACGCCGACCGCCAACAGGACCAGCGTAAACCAACGACGCGAAGGGGAGAACATGATGCAAACTCTGGAATGGATCGGATCAGGTCGGCGGCCAAGTCAGCCGCGGGCCGGCCTATTATCAGCCGCGCAACGATCGGGAACAAGCGGCGTTGCCGGCAGCGTCCGAATCGGAGCGGATCGCCGGCGAGGGCCCCGGGCGCGAGTCGTCGGCGCCCTGCTGGCGCTCCTCGCGCCGGTCCACGCACTCGGGTTCGACGCCCGCAGCCAATTCGGAACTGTCGGCAGGCGTCTGCGCCAGGCGAGCCGCAGAGTTCTCGGGGTCGATCTTCAGCCGCAAGCCTCCGTCGGCCACGGCGAAGACGAACGACCAGTGGCAGGCCAAGCCGATCAGCACTGCGATGTGGAAGACTTCATGCGGTTCGACGACGCCGGGAACGATCACCGGCCAGCGGAACGCCTCCAAGAGCGCCCCGATCGAGTAGGCGACGCCGCCCCAAAAAATCGGCTCAACGAATCGGAATCCGTAGCGCCGGGCCAGCGCGATGCCCGACCCCAGGCCGACCCATCCCATGCCGAGATACAAGCCCAGCCCCAGTTTTTGCGGCATTGAGTCGAAGTACGCCATTTTCAGCGAGATGGCCGTCGCCGCGAATCCCCAGATCAGGACCAGAACCCCCCACCGCCCCCAGCCGCGGAACAGGATGATGTGAATCGGGGTGAACGAGCAGGCAATGAGCACGAAGATCGCCGCGTGGTCGAGCATCCGCAGCACGCGGCGAGCGGCGCCGCCGTCGGCCACAAGGTGATACGTGCCGCTCATCGAGAGCAGAAACACCGTGCCGAACGCGAACGTGGCGAGTCCGGTCGTGCGCAGGTTGCACCCCAGCCCGCGGCGAAACAAAAACGGGGCCAGCACCAAAAACGCCCCGGCGCCGACGAGGTGCGACAGGCTGCTGAAGGGTTCATAGAACCCAGGAATGGGAGTGATGGCAGCCATGGTCGCAGCGTAGCCGGTCCCCCGCGACGATGCCAGGAGTCGCGCTGCGGCTGCGAACTCGGGACGTTGCGTGCAGCGGCGGAATGGGGACCGTCAAGAAGGGGGCTTAGCTGTCTGTCCTTCGCACCGTGACGCGAGTTTCACAAGTCGACGCTCAATCGAGCTCCGCGAGCCAGACTCGCAGCTCGTTTTCGTACTCGCTCGCCAGATCGCCGATGATCAAAGTCCGCTGGAACTCGGCAAGGCCCTCGGGTCCGCTGTCGGCCTCTTCCGCGCTGCCGTAACGCAGCAGCGGATCGGCCGCGGTCAGCCGCCGGCAGATGTTCATCAGCAGATCGCTGTCGGCGACGTCGTCGGGCAGAATTCGGTCGAGTTGCTGCGGCAGCAGGAATTTGGCCTCCATCAACTCGCCCAGCGAGTTGAGCCCCGCGAACAGGGGCCGCCCGGCCAGCAGTTCGATGAGCACGTAGCCCAGGCTGGCCAGATCGCTCCGCGGCGTGAACTCGTTGCGTTCAAGCATCTCCGGCGCCGCGTACTGCGGCGTGCACATCCGCTGCTCGGGCATGTTCGCCAGATGGAGCGCCGAGCCGATGTCGACGATCTTCGCGTTGCCGGTCCGTTTGATCATGATGTTCGCCGGCTTGAGGTCGCCGTGAACGATCTCCTCGCGGTGCAAGGCCGCCAGGGCCGACAGGCACTGACGCATGATCGAGACCGCCACTCCCGGCTTCAGCCGCGGCCGCACCGGGCCGGCGGTGACGATGACGTTGTTCACGTAGTCCCAGCGCCGCTTGCTGACCCGCTGCTGCAGCCGGGCGAGCATCGCCGGGGTCAGCAGCCGGTCGAGGTCGTACCCGTCGACCCACTCCATCTCCATCATGCGGATGCGGTTGCGCTCGACGAAGTTCTGCACGTCCAGCAAGCTGTCGTGCTGGATCTTCGCCACGCTGCACGCGACCGCGGCAATGCGGTTCATCGCGTTGTCGTAGGCGTTCTGGCTGCTGAATCGCTCAGGCGAGAAGACTTTCAGCGCCACCGGCAGCGTGAACCCGTCGCAGCCGCGGCGGTCGGTCAAGTAGACGACCCCCTGTCCCCCGGTTCCCAAGAGCCGGCGGAAACGCAAATGTTCGGTCCAACCCAGGTGCTGCCCTTCGAGCAGTTGCTCGTAGCGCTGATAGAGGTCCGAAGGACACGAAGAAGGTTGGCGGCCGTCGAACGTGATCGTTCGCGTGCCGCGAAGAATGGTCGTCGAGGGATTCATCCAGGTCCTTGCATCGAGGAGGGCGACGACGCTGCGCACGAACAAGGCAAGAGCGCAGTGCGGCCGGAGCCGAGATCGGTCGTCGTCGCCTAGGGCGCCATCCGTGGTTCGCCGTCTACAACAATATCTTAGGCACCGGCGGGGAAAATGGTCCAGTCGTGAAAATGGGCCGCGGTGCGGAGAACCACGCCTGTGCCTCGGTATTCCCGCTGGTTTTGCGAGTTTTACGGGTCGTCTGGTGCGCGATTTTCGGTCGGACTACGGTCGTCCCGCGCTGGTTCTGTTGCGGTTCCCTGCCTGAGGACTGCGTGGTGCGTCTCTTTCCTACTCGACCCGGAGAATCGACTCCGGGTTCGGGAACCCGAGCCGTTTGTCGACCAAGTTCACCAGCGGCTCTCCGGCGCGCCAGCGGCGGATGTTCTCGCAGAACAGGTCAGTCATGTCGTCGATTCGGCTCGCCCGCTGCCCCCCCACGTGGGGCGTGATGATCAGCCGCGGTTCGTCCCAGAGCGGGCTCTCCGCCGGCAGCGGTTCGACCGCCGTGACGTCGATCCCCGCCCCCCATAAGCGGCCGTCCCTCAGCGCCGCCGCTAGATCCTCCTCGACCACCAGCGGCCCGCGGGCCACGTTCACCAGTACCGCCCCGGCAGGCAGCAGCGCCAACCGCCGGGCGTCGATCATGTTGCGAGTGTGCTCGTTCAGCGGCGCGGCGAGAATCAACACGTCGATTCGCGGCAACATGTCGTCCAGGGCGTCGGCAGGCAGGAGTTCGTCGACGTAAGGGAACTGTTGATCGGGAAACCAATCGGTCGCCAGCACGGTGGTCTCGAATCCCTTGAGCACCTTGGCAAGCCGACGCCCGTTTCCCCCCAGGCCGACGATCCCCACAGTGGCGCCGTGCAGATCGCGCGTCGGCCGGCGAGTGAAGTCGCGCGCCGCCTGCTGCCGCAAGAACCGCGGCACGTCGCGGAGCACCCCGAGCAGCAAAGCGAGCGTCTGATCGGCCACCTGCTTGGCGAGCACTCCCGAGGCGCTCGTCACCGTCAGGTCCGAAGCGACGACGCTCGGCACGAGACAGTGATCCATCCCCGCGGCCGAGGATTGGATCCACTGCAGGCGCCCCGCGGCGACCGTCTCGTCCCAGGGGACCGGGACCTTGCAGTGCCCGCAAAACACGTCGGCCGTGGGCAGCAGTTCGGCAATCCGCTCCTGCGTCGCGTCGACGACCTCGGCCCCCGGCCACGCGGCCTCGATACGAGCCACATGCGATTTTTCCACCGGATAACAGAGCACGATACGCATAGCACAACTGCCAAGGGGGAGGATTGGGGGGAATTGGCGAGAAAACTCGGCGATATCTCTCTGACGTGGGCAAACATTCTCGCCCGAAAACCGACGCCGTCCCCCGCCGAGCCGCTGGAGGGGTTGGCCGCCAGTTTCTACAATGGCGGAAAAGATTGAAATCGCGCAAGACGATCGCGCGGTCGGACTCTCCTCCTTTGGGTTCCTCAAATCTTCTCGCCCCGACCCCGTGTTGAGTAGGGGGCGATTCTGCGGGCCGCGCAATCGGAGACAGCAGCGTGACTGAACCATGCTACAGCGACTGCACGCTGGCGACCCGGCCGAAGCTGACGGCCTTGGCGATCGTGGCGCTGGTGCTTCTGCGTCTCGCGGCGGGCTGGCATTTCTGGAGCGAGGGAACCAAGAAGCTTGCCCGCACCAGCGACGGTTCGATCACGCTCAACCCCGAGTTCTCGGCCGAGGGATTTTTGAAGCAGTCGGTCGGGCCGCTGGCCGAGTTCTTCAAGGGCAAGCTCCCCGACAACCATCAGGCCGCCAAATTGCTGGCGACGCCGCACCAACTCCCCGAAGCGGAGGCGGCGAAGCTCGGCGCTTGGGCGACCGGCTACGAACAGCGTCGCGCCAAGGCGGTCGCTGACAAGCAGCCCCCGCTGCCCGCCGAGTTTCCCGACGACGCCCCCTACGCCGCCTGGGCGAAGCAGGTCGTCGCCGATTTTCGCCAGACGCTGGATCGCGTCCTGAAACTGCCGGGGCTTGACGATCTGCAGCAGACCGCGGCCGCCAAGCATGTCGAGTTCCGCGAACGGCAACTTGCCGAGTACCTCGCCGGCGAGGCGAATGCGATCGCCCAGTGGCGCCATGAACTGTGGCGACTTTCCGAGTGGGAGCAATCCGACGAGGCTCAAGAACTGCCGTTCAAAGAAGAGCGGATCGCCGAGAAGCGAGCCGAGACGGCCGCCGCCGGCCGGGCTTGGATGCAACAGGTCGCGGGGATCGAACGCGGGCTGGTCGACGATCTCAAGAGTCTTGCCGACGCCAAAGACGGCGAGACGCTCCGCGCGGCAATCGACTCCGCAGCGAGCGATCCCAAGCTTGCCGAGCTTCGCAAGATGAACCTCGTCGTGACGACGCTCATCGTCGCGGTCGGATTGTGCCTGCTCTTGGGCTTGTTTACGCGACTGGCCGCCCTGGGGGGGATCGCGTTTCTGCTCAGCGTCGTCGCGACCCAACCCCCGTGGGTCGCCGGCGCGTCGCCGGTGTACTATCAGGTCGTCGAAGCGGCCGCCTTGTTCGTCTTGTTCGCCACCGCCGCGGGGCGTTTCGCGGGACTCGACTTCTTCCTGCACGCCTTATGGCGCCGCTGCTGCGGCCGAAAGCCCGCCGCCGCTTGATGCCGTCGCCCGCGCGGCGAGTTCCCCTGATCCCCGACCTCTCCCCTCTCTCCCCTCCCCCGCCATGAACCTTACGCCCGAACAACGCGACATCGGCAAGCAGAACTTCTACGAAGCGCTGGGGACCACGCGCCGCGACTTCCTCAAGGGGTCGGCCCTGTCGGCCGCGCTGGCCGGCACGGGGCTGGGCGCGGCGTACTTCGGCTACGGCGCCAAGGTCGACCGCCCGCTGCGGGTCGGCATCATCGGCACGGGGGACGAAGGGAACGTACTGATCGGCGCACTGAACCCGGCGTACGTCGAGGTCGTGGCCATCGCCGACATCCGGCCTTACAACATTCACCGCGCGTTCCATGGCCATCAGGCCGCCCTCGCCCCCCGCCCCGGGCTGATGAAGATCTACGGCTGGTCGAGCGAAGACGAAGCCCGCAAGCAGGTCAAGGTTTACACGGGCGACTACAACGAACTGATCGACGATCCGGCCGTCGAGGGGGTGATCGTCGCCCTGCCGTTGTGGCTGCACGACGTCGCGGCGATCGCGGCGATGCGCAAGGGGAAGCACGTCCTGACCGAGAAGCTGATGGGGCAGACCGTCGGACGCTGCAAGGAGATGGCCCGCGTCGCCAAGGACTCGACCGACGCGGACGGCAATCCGATTCACCTCGCGACGGGGCACCAGCGGCACTACAGCATCCTGTACGACAACGCGGTCGATCAGATTAAGCGGGGGCTCATCGGCGAGATCCACCACATCCGCGCCCAGTGGCACCGCGGCAATCTGCCGGGCGCCGACAGTTGGCGCCCCGCGATGCCGACCAAGGAGTTGCCGAAGCGAGAAATTGACCTGGCGCTGAAGGCCGCTCGGGAGCAAGACGGCGGGAAGGACGGAGCGGCCGTGGCGGCCGTGAAAGAGGAATACAAGATCCTGCTGGACCTGTTCAACCGCGAGGGCCGCATCGCCGCGACGACCAATCCGTCGGAACGCGAGAAGCTCGAGGCCGAACTTGCCGAGTTCCGCGCTCAACTCGAGGATTTCCGCGTCGACGCCGCCAAGTACGGTTACGTTTCCAAACAGATCGCCGGCGGCGACTACACCTACTCTCCGCTCGAAGAACTGATCCGCTGGCGGTTGTTCGACCGCACTGGCGCGGGGCTCATGGCCGAGTTGGGGAGCCACCAACTCGACGCCTCGGGCATCTTCGTCAGCAGCCAACGCGACGATGGCGAGAAGGTCCACCCGCTGGCCGTGCAAGGGATCGGCGTCCGCTCGCTCTTCCCTGCCGATCGCGAGGTGGACGACCACGTCCACTGCTCGTTCGAGTACCCGATGCGGGGCTACTACGAGGACTTCAAGACGCAGAAGCTCGCCAATCCCAATCGTCGGCTGGTCGTCAGCTACAGCTCGCTCAACGGCAACGGGTTCGGCAATTACGGCGAAGTCGTCCTGGGGACCGCCGGGACGCTGATTGTCGAGAGCGAAAAGGACGTCATGCTGTTCCAAAGCGGCAACGCCAGCGTGAAAATCGCCGTCAAAGAGGGCCCCGGGGGCAAAGCGGCGATGACCAGCTACGAGACGGGGGGCGGACAGGCCGCCGCGATCGCCCAGGCGGCGACCCCCAAGGACGTCAGCCGGGGCTACCGCGAAGAGATCGAGCACTGGGCGTGGTGCATCCGCAACCCGGCCCCTGAGCACCAGGTGAAGTGCACCCCCAAGGTCGCCATGGCCGACGCGGTGATCGCCTTGGTCTCCAACATGGCGATGCGTGAGAACCAGCGGATCGAGTTCAAGAAGGAGTGGTTCGAGATCGAATCGGACGAAACTCCCGAAGGGGTCGCCCCGCGGAGCCTCGATTCGTTGGCGTGACGAACGCTCGATGCCCGGCTCGTCGCGAATCTCTGGGCTGCGCGAGACTCGATCGGAGCACGCATCAAGATTTCCTCCGGCTTTTTAGGGGGACACCCCAATTTGCCGTTGTGTTCGGCGCCTGCGGTGCAGGGAGATATGAATTTTGCATGTAAATAGGTGTTTAGGGAATGAACTCGATTGACGGGCGTCCCTCCGCCGCCGTAGTTTAGCGGTTGTGCATTCGCGTTCGGTCGCGACTCGTCGCGTCGTTTTTCTGCAGGGCTGACGTCTATGGATCGTTCTCTTCAGCGCACGGTGCGAAGTTCCTCGCCGTTCTTCGTACTGGTTTTCGCAGTCGCGAGCAGTCCTTCTGCAAGCAGATCCGAACAGTTCGTCTGGCTGCCGGTCGATCTCGGCTGGTCCGACTTCACGACGAACGACGATGCCGGTTACGACGAGGGTTTCGGCTCGGGCTTCAAGGTCGGGTTCGATCTGGGTTTGGAGAGCGGCCGTGAACGGGGCGCTTCGGCCGGCGAAGGGGAAGGGTACACGCAGGGGTTCAACGACGGTTGGGAGCGAACATACCAAGCTGCGTATGACTTGGCGTACGCCCTCAATGTCGATTTGGGGGTCCACAAAGGGGTCGTAGTCGGCTACGCCAGCGGTTTTGCCAAGGGCTTCGAAAGGGCTGAACTCGATCTCCGGATCTATCTCAGCACGTTCAGCATGAATCCCGCGGGAGGCGGGGGGAGTTCCGGTTCGAGCAGCGGTGCGATTTTGACGATCGTCAACTCATGGACTAACGATCAGCTCCTGGGTGGCGATGGCTCCCCTCGAACGTACGACGCCGGTTTCAGGCAGGGAAAATCGGCGGGTTTTGACGAAGGGTCCGCGGTCGGCTACGACGAAACTTACAGTGCGGCCTTCGACGCCGCTTACGGTCCCGCTCTCGACTTGGGGCTCGTCGCCGGCGCTTCCGCCGGCGAAGTCGCCGGGGCCCGTGAAGGGTTTCAGGACGGTTACTCGCTCGGCTTCGCGGCGAGCGAGCCCGTCGGGCTCGATGAAGGATACCGCTTCTTCTTCACGGGGATTATTTTACCCCCGCCGACTGCACGAAGCCTCGGTCTAGCGGTCTCCGTCGTCCCCGAGCCGGCAAGCGTCGGGCTTGCAAGCATCGTTCTGGGGATCGTCGCAATCAGGCGACGCTGGCGCTGACTCGCCCTTCAATTTCTCCGCAGCGCTTGTAGGATGTTGGGCAATTGCCTGCGCCTGAAGCTTGACGGGAGAATCACCATGCGTTTTCGCTCGCAGGACGTCGCGTGCGGCGCCGCCTGTCTGGCCGTTGTCGTCCTGGCGGCGCTACCGGCTTCGGCCCAGTCGCCTGCCGAGGCGAGTCCCAACGAGGGATTGCCGGGTTTCGACGGCTATCATCGCCCGATGACGACCCGCTCGCCCGAAGCCCAACGGTGGTTCGACCAAGGGCTGCAGCTCCTGTACGGGTTCAACCACGACGAAGCGATCCGTTCGTTCCACCGGGCCGCGGAACTGGACCCCGACTGTGCGATGGCCCACTGGGGGGTCGCGTACGCCCATGGGCTGCACATCAACAACCCGGTGATGACGCCCGAGCACAGCGATCTGGCGTTTGCCGCCGCTAAGCGGGCCGTCGCCGCCCTGGACGACGAAACCCCGGTCGAAGCGGCCCTGGTTCGGGCCGTGAGCGTCCGCTACGCGTCGCCGCCGCCGGAGGATCGTCGTTCGCTCGACGAGGCGTACGCCGACGCGATGGAGGCCGCGTGGCACGATTGCCCCGACGATCCCGACGTCGCGGCCCTGTTCGCCGAGGCGCTGATGAACTTGCAGCCGTGGGACCTCTGGACGGCCGCGGGCGAGCCGAAGGGACGCACGCTCGAGATCGTCGCGGTCCTCGAAAAACTGCTCCGCACGACGCCCGCCCACCCCGGCGGGAACCATTTTTACATCCACGCCGTCGAGGCCTCTCCTTGGCCGGAGCGGGCGACCGCCGCGGCCGATCGGCTTCGCGACCTGGTTCCCGGCTCGGGGCATTTGGTGCACATGCCCTCTCACATCGACATCCGCACCGGGCGCTATGCCGCTGCGGCCGCCGCGAACGAGCGAGCGATCGCCGCCGACGAGCGGTACTTCGCCCGCGCTCCGCGCCCCGAGTTTTACAACGTCTACTTCCTGCACAACATCCATTTCCTCGCCTACGCGGCGATGATGGAGGGCCGCTGCGAGGCGGCGCTTGCTGCGGCTCGCAAGTTGGAAGGGGTCGCCCCCGAGCCGTTTCTCCGGGAGTTCGTCGTGATCGCCGACGGATTCATGACGACGACGCTGCACGTGCTGGTGCGCTTCGGCAAGTGGGACGAGATCCTCGCCGAGCCCGAGCCTCCCGAATGGCGACTCTTCTCGCGGGCCGAGCGGCATTACGCCCGCGCACTGGCGCTGGCGAATCTCAAGCGGATCGCCGAGGCCCGCCGCGAGATCGAACTGCTCGACGAGACGGCGGCGGGGCTCACCGACGAGTGGCTCATGGGCAACAACAAGGCGAGCGACGTGCTGGCCGTGGCCCGCACGATGGCCGAGGGAGAGATCGCGTTCCATGCGGGCGATCGGCCTCGGGCGTTCGACCTGCTGCGCCAAGCTGTCGCCGGCGAGGACGCGTTGGCGTACGACGAACCGCCCGGCTGGATGCAGCCGGTGCGGCACGCCCTGGGTGCGTTGCTGCTGGCCGACGGTCAGCCCGCCGCGGCCGAGACGGCGTACCGCGAGGACCTCGAACGTCACCCGAACAACTCGTGGTCGCTGTTGGGACTGCAGCAGGCGCTGGCCGAGCAGGGGAACGACGCGGCGGCGCGCGAAATGACCGCGGAGGTGAAGGCCGCGTGGGCTCGGGCCGACGTGGCGCCGGAGGCAAGCTGTTACTGCCGCCGCGCCGCGGAGCAGTGAGGCGGCCGAACTTGCCGGCGGGTTCGCATCAAAACCGATCGAGCCCGTCCAGCCACCGGGCGATGATCCCCCGCGACTGGAGGTCGAGCATCCCGGCGCGGTCGATCGTGGCGCGGCGCGTGGTCTGGCTCACCGGGTATCCCGCTTCGATCAAGCGGACCGCGTCGCGGCGCACCAGCGCCGAGAAGGGAGAGTTCTCGGTCGCGATCATCAGCACCGCCAGCGGCGCGCCGGGGGCGTTCTCGGGGACCTTCGCGGTTCGAGGCAGCGGCGCTGCGACCGCCGCAACTCCGGCCAACCGGCCGCGCATCTGCAGTGCGAGCGAAAGGGCCATCTGCCCCCCCTTCCCCTCGCCGGCGACGACGATCCGCCGCGGGTCGACGCCGAACCGGCTGGCCGCCAGGGGCAACAGTCGAGCCAGATACTCCGCGTCGTCCCCCGACCAGCCCGCTTCATCCCCCGGTTCGGCGAGCACCAGCGCGACTTGCGCTCGACCAAGCGCCGCGCGCCAGGAGCGAGCGAGTTCCTGCGTGACCTCGGGGTCGCTCCCCCCCAGCCACAACAACAGTCCCGGCGCGCCTGCCGAAGCTCCCATGGCCGGCGGCGCGAGTCCGCGAGCCGTCATCGGGAACTCGGGGAGTTTGAGCTCGACGAGCGCAATCTCGTCGCTGGCCGCTGCGTTGTCGGTTCCCAACTCGGCCGCGGCCGGCATATTGCTCGCGGAGAGCAGATCGGTCGGCAAGGGGGCGAGCTGCACGCGGTACTCGCTCGTCTCGCCGGCTCGAACTGCCGCGACGGTCGTCTCCTTGCCGGCGGGCAGGGTCGCGAGCGCGTTCGCCGCGTCGGCCGCGTCGGCAATCGTCGCGTCGTTGATTTTCGTCACGCGATCCCCCGGCAGCAGGCCCGCCCGGGCCGCGGGACTGTCGGGCCACGCGGCGCGGATTGCGACTCCCGCGATCGCCGTGTCGAGTTTCACTTCGTCTGCGGCAGGATTTTCGTCCTTATCCTTGTTCCCCGGCTCGGTTTGAACGTTGGGGACCGAGTCGCCGCGCTGCGGCAGCACGCCCAAGAACCCTTGCTGGTACGGGGGCAGCTTGGCGACGAGCGTGACGCGGGTGTCAAGCTCCTCGGCGTCGTCTCCCTGCCCGCGGCGCACTCGCACCGAGAGCGAGTCCCCGGCGTACCGGGGAGCCACTTCCGTCCGCAGTTGGATCTGGGTCGAGACGGCCCGCCCGTCGACCGCGACGACAAGATCGCCGGATTGCCAACCCGCCGTCTCGGCGGGCGAGCCGGGCCAGATCGAGGTGATCCGCGGCTCGGCAGCATGGGGGCTCCCTTCGGTCATGCCGATCCCCAGCACGCCGCGCCGCAACTCCCCCGCGGCGATCCAGCGGTCGAGCTGTCCGACGACCGTCTCCAACGGAATCGCAAATGCGATGCCCGAGTCGTAATACTCAACGCCCGCGACTTCGCTCGTCTCGGCCATCGGCCCGCCGGGACCGGGAGGGGCCATCGGCACGAGCACCCCCAGCACGCGCCCGCGGAGGTCGACGAGGGGACCGCCGTAGTTCGCCGCCGAAACTTTGGCGTCGGTCTGAATCGCCCGACCGAGTTGCCGCCCTAGGGCGCTCACGACGCCGACCGACAGGTTCACGCGCTGCGGATCGAATGTGCGTCCCAAGGCGATCGCCCACTGGCCGACGCGCACCTCGTCCAGCGGCGCCGGCTCGGCGACCGGCAACTCGAGCCCCGCGGGGAGGTCGATCTTAAGCAGCACCAGCATCCGGTTGTCGTCGCGTCCGACGAGCTCCGCGGGCCGTTGGGTTCCGTCGGGAAGCCGTACGAGGATCGACGACGGATTCTGGGCGAAGCCGAACGCGCTCGACACGATGTAGCCGTCGCTCCGCACCGCCAAGCCGGTG
Source organism: Pirellulales bacterium (assembly GCA_019636345.1). Lineage (NCBI taxonomy): Bacteria > Pseudomonadati > Planctomycetota > Planctomycetia > Pirellulales > Pirellulales bacterium. The sequence goes on from JAHBXQ010000011.1 coordinate 22,700, forward strand.
GTCGGGCCCTGGGCGAGCACCCGGTCGTCGACTTGCTCGAGCCCGCCGATGGTGCGAACCTGCAGAACCGTCGGCGCCATCCGCCGGGCCGCGGCCTGCAGCGCCTGCTGCTCGGCGTCGGAGAGCTCGTCGCTCGCCTGCGCCGGCGCGGCCGTCGCGACAAGCAACGCGATGGTCAGGGTCCGCAAGACGAGGAGCGAACGAGCCCCGTTCAGCAAAGGATGTTGCAGGCTGCGAGTTCTCGGCATCGGCTTCGTCCGCTGGTTGTTCGGCAAGATCGGCGGTCACTTGTCCGCGGATAGCACGAGGTCCGCCAATTCGCCGTCGCGCAGCACCGAGAACCGCACCTCGTCGCGGCGGTCGATCCGGCGGAGAGCCTCGACAACCGCGGTGCAGGAAGCAGTCGGTTCTCCCGCGACGAACACGATCAAGTCGTCGCGCCGCAACCCTGCCGCGGCGGCCACCGACCCCCCTTGCACGGCGTCGACGAAGGGGGGCGTACGGGCGAGCAGATTCGGCACCAGCACGATTCCCAGGTCGGCCAGCGTCAGCGGCTCCTCGGGCGCGAGGGCCAGTTCCCCTTCGTCGATCGCCCGACCCGCGATAATCGCCTCGACCGAGCCGACCCATGCCTCGGCAGGGAGCGCGTAGTTGAGCCAGGCGCCCGTCACGCGGCTCCGCAACTCCTTCCCCAGCACCCCCAACAGCCGGCCCCGCCAATCGACCAAGGCTCCCCCCGCAGCGCCCGGGTTGTTGGCGTGCAAATCGAGCAGATACGCCTGCCCCTGATAGTTGGATTGAAACGCTCCGCGCCGCGCTTCGAGCGGGGCCACCGCGGCGATCACTCCCTGCATGACGCTCGCCGGTTCGTCCCCCGCGGCGATGCCGTAGAGATTGCTCACCGCCAGAACCCGATCGCCGGGCGAAGCGGTTGCTTGTTCGTTCAGGTCGAACCACTCGATCGGCTCGTCGCCGACGTCGACCTTCAGCACGGCCAGTTCGAGCACCGGATCGCTCCCCACGAACTTGGCCGATAGGCGGCGCCCGTCGTCGAGCACGGCGACCACGTCGTCGGTGTCGAGCACGTAGCTGAGCGCCGTGAGGACATGCCCCTCGCCCGAAACAAGCACGCCGGTCTGGTACGCCTCCAGCTCGCGCAACCCCCCCGCGCCGTAGATCTTGACGACCTTGCGCTGCGTGCCGCGAATGACGCGGTAGGGAGAGACGGCCTCGGCATGCGCAGCGATCGACGCCCCTGTTCCCCACGTCACGACGAATGCCGCCAGCATGCGCAACAGCGCCCCGCGCCGCTCCGCCCCGCTTGGATTGCGCAGGCTCATCAGCTCACTCCTTCGCGGGCTGGGAGGCGAGGGGAACTTCAAACTGCTCGATCTCGAGGGCGGTGAACTCCGCCCCCCCCGAGCGAATCATCCAACGATGCGGGAGCCGTCGCCCGCCGACGTCGCGGAAATCGGAGAAGGAAACTTGGCACGGATCGGCGTCGTCGCGCAAATACGACTCCAAACCCACAAGATCCCCCGTTTCGTCGCTGAAATAAAATCGCGCCTCCACCCCGGCGTAGAACCCGCGGAGGCAGTCGAGCGGGGTCCCGTCGGGTCCCTGCGGCACGCGGCCCAGGTAAACCGTCTCGCCGAAGGTGCGAAGCCCTTCGTCGAGGATGCGTTGCCAGAGATGAATCGCCGCCAGCAGTCCGCCGGAACCGGGAGGACTCAACTGCCCGGAGAGGTCTTCGGCGAAGATCGCTCCGGTGACTCCCTGGGGCAGGCGGATTTCGCTCTTGTCGCGACCGGTTTGCAGCCGGAACGCCCCTCCCGCGGCGACGCGGCCGACGAGACGCCACTCATAGCCGAGCGACGCAGCCGCTTCCTCTCCGTCGCTCGCGGCAAAGCTCAACAGTTGTCGATATCGCGACCAGACGCGACGCTGCGCCTGTTGGTTGTACCAGTAGTTGGCGAAACCGCGCCGCTCGACATACCGCTGGGCCACGGCGGCGGGAAGTTCAGGCTGGGCGGCTCGCGGGCGTTTGCGAGGCGGCTTGTCCGGAGCAGGTTCGCCGGGGCCCGGCTCGCCTTCCGGAGACTCGGCGGGCTTCTCCGCCTCGGCCTGCACCAGCGACACGAGCTCCGCCTCGTCGTGCTTGCCGGCCAGGCGAACGACTGCGTCGAACGTCTCCCCCGAGCGGCGATACCGGAGCGGCACGAGCCAATCGGGCGGGAACGTCCCCAGCACGTTTTGCAGGGCGTTGGCGTTTGTGACGTCACGATCCGCGAACCGCACGACCTGATCGCCATAGCGGAGCCCGCGGCGGAAGGCGTCGCTCGATTCGAGGATGTCGTCCACGACGACGCCGTCTTTCTGCGTGGCGACAGTCGCCCCCAGCGAGGCATGATCGACGATTCGCCCGCTGCGCAGATGCCAGAAGAATCGCATCGCTTGATTGATCGAGATGGCGTAGCCGACCCCCACGTTCACGCGGCCCCGCTTTTCAAACGAGCCGCGGCCGTTGATGCCGATCAGCCGGCCGGCGGCGTCGAACAGCGGTCCGCCGGAGTTGCCGGGGTTGATCGCCGCGTCGGTTTGCAGGCAGTCGGTGTACTCCAACAGCGTGCCGGCCGGGTACTGGTATCGCCGTACGCCGGAAATCATGCCGTAGGTCACCGTGGGGGTGAAGTCATCAGCCAGCAAGAACGGGTTTCCCGCCGCGAAAGCCCAATCCCCGACGCGCACGACGTCGCTGTCGGCGACTTCGGCGACGGGAAAGTCGTCTCGCCCCAAGAGTTGCACGAGCGCCAAGTCCCCCACGGGGTCGATTCCCACGAGCACCGCGTCGTAGAGCCGCCCGTCGGACAGGCCGCACTTGAACGCCGGCCCGCCGCTGGCGACGACATGGAAATTGGTCAACGCAAATCCGTCGGGCGTGACCAGCACGCCCGAGCCCCCCCCCTGCCCCGAGCCGTCGAACACGGCGATGGTTGTCGCGCAGGCCCGGGCCATTGCCGCGACGCGGGCCTCTTCGGCAGCCAACACGTCGGCCGGCGGTTCGAGCGCCGCCGCAGCGGGAGCGGCGCCCGCGAGCGTCAGGCCGATAAGCAGCACAAGGTGGGTCATTTCGTGAATCGCGCCTCCAGCAAGTGGAGCTGGTCGCCGTAGTCCAAATTCTTGCCGTAATCGACGACCAGGCGCAACCGACGCGAGCCAGCCAATTCGACGACGACGTCCTGCGGCGGAGCGACGCCGGCGATCTCGCCCGACCACAGCTTGGCGTCGTCGCCGTACACGGTCAGTTCCACTCGGCCCTGCGCCGCACAGGCCGGGTCGATCCCCGCCACGGTCGCGAACCGGGTCATTCCCGGGGGAATGTTGTACGCGATCTGCGTGCGACTCCGCAGCGCGAGTCCTTTGGGAAATGAATCCTCGGAGGCCGCCCTGACGCTGGGGGCTCCCGCGGTCCCGTGATCGACGACCCGCAGCGGTCCGCCGTCAAAGGCTCGATCGAACCGCGGTTTGCCGAAATTCGCGATCAGCGTCGCCCCGGGGGGGAGCTCCACGAGCGGCGTCCAGCGGGCGTCGAGCGGCTTGAGATCGCTGAGGTAGGCAAGCTTTCCTGCCGAAAAGTCGGCCGACTCCGCCGCCGACAACGGGACGCGCAGCCTAAGCCCCATGGGGGTGCCGACCGCCAGTTCGCCCTCGGCAAGCACGATGGTCGCGGCGGCAAGGCTCCAACCCCCGGCGAGTCGCAACCGGCAGACCGGCTCCGTCACGGGCGCCGTCTCGCCGCGATAGAACGCCACCGCCGCCACCTTGTCGCGCTTCACGGGGACTCGTTCGCCGTCCCAGTCGAACGCGACCTCGGTTTCGGTGACTGCTTCGACCTTGCCCGCAAGATAATCGACCGACTCTCCCCCCTTCTTGAGGACCAGCAGCACGTCCCCCGGGAGCGGATCGTTTTGGATTTTTTCCCAAGCCTCGCGGGCCGGGTCGCTCAGCGGGCCGAACGCCGCCAGTTCCACGTCGCGCGTGGAAACGGTCACGCTCTCGCGGGACCACGGCGTCTCGATGTGCACCGTGCGGTCGGCGATCGTCAGCGCCGAGGCGGGCAAGGTCGTGCCGTCGCGCAGGACGACGATGAGCTTGGCCTCCGCCCAAGCTGCGGGGCCCGCCGGCTTGGACGACAAGCGGACGGCGAGCAGCGAGGCCGCAGGCAGCGACTGATCGCCATCGGCCGTCATGGCATCGATCCCGTTGCTGGACCACCGCACGACTTCTCCCTCGTACCGCCGCCCATCGAGCGTTTCAAAGGTCGCGGCCTCGCAGCGCAGGCCCGCCAGCGCGAGCAGGACGAACCATCCGGAGGCGAAACGGCGCAGCACCATGCGACCTGGGCGGGAAGGGGGAGGCGGGGAACGACCAGCGGCCGCCACGACGTCGACGTGCGGCGCCTTGGCGGCTGTTCGCCGAGTCAGGGGATCACGGTTCGGAGCGAGGCGATTCCGTCGCCAACTCGCGGAAATACTGTTCGATCGCCTCGCGGTACTGAGCGGGAAACTCGCGGCCGATTTGCTGCAAGGCTTGCTCGCGCTCCTTGGGGGGAAGGTCGCCCCAACCGGCAGTGCGACCCAGGTCCCGCGGGTCGACCTTGCCCGGGCCTTTGAGCTCGGCGATCCGGCTGTCGTCCATCGGCTTCGAGGGCCCGGGGCTCGATCCGCCGCTTTGCGAACACTGTTGGGACTGGGCTTCGTCCTCGGCCTGCTTGATGAGCTTGTCCAGCGCATCGAGCACGCCTCGCTCGACCTCTTGAACCCGCGGGCCGGCGTGGCCCAGTTCCAAGCGGCGTTCGATGTCGTTCATCCGCCGGCTGATGTGATTGAGCGAGTCGTCCTTCAGCGTCGCCAGATCGCGACGAACGAGTTGGGCAAGCTGCTGAAACCGGCGCGGCAAGGTCGATTCCCGTTCCAACAGCAGCACCAAATCGGCCCGCGCTTCGTCGGGACGGACCAACTGTTGATAGGACGCCATGCGATAGAACAACAACGACGCCGGGTCCGCGACGTCGGCGATTTGCAGATCGCCAAGCTCGCGGACCGCTTCGTCGAACAAACCCTGCTGCGCCAGCCATCGGCCGTGGGCGAGCCGCACGTTGTGGCGTACGAATTCGTCAGTCTCGGCGTCGGCGAGCCAAGCCAGCCACGTGGCGTCCCCGGGGGCGAAAGGTCCCGACCACTGGCGGGCCAACTCCTCGACACGCGCATCGACGACCGACAGCGCGGCGACCAACCGATCGAGCGTCGCTTCCTCCCCCGGCGCCGCGGCGACGGGGCGATTCCAGGCGGCGATCGCAGCGTCGGTCTGCTCGGCGTCGAATTTGCCGCGGGCGAGAAACGCCTGCAACTCCGCGACGATCGCCTCGCGCCGAGGCGGACGCCAGGAGGGCTCGAAAGCAACGTCGGCCGGTGCGGAGAGCGGAACCAACCCGATCGCGAGACAGACGAGTCCCCGGGCGAGCCGTACCGACGTCGCGTTGTCAAAGGAGGACGGACGGGTCATTCAATTCTCCCTCGTGTCGAGGTCGTGAGCCGCCTGATAGATTCGTTGTTGTCGCTCGCCCAGTTCCACGACGGCGGAGCGCAGTTCCGCGTCGAGGGCCGTTTCGCCCTGGATGAGGGCGCCGTACTGGGCCGTGCGTCGGTTCACCTTGGCCTGCAACGAGCGAATCATACGCAACTCGGCCAATTTGGCCACCAGCGGTTGTTCGCCCGGTTCGCCCCCCTGCCCCGATTGCCCCCGGGCCCGCTGGTCGCGCAGCTCCTGCAGGGCCCGCTGCATGGCGGACAGCGTCTCTTCAAGCGTGGCGATAACGTCTTCTTCGAGTCCCTGGGTGATCAGCCCTGCGTCGACCCGCGCCAGCCGGTCGGCGACGGTCCGCATGTCGGTTCGGGCCTGTTCGATCGCCTCGGGGAATGCGACCGTCGTTCCGTCCTCGCGCATCAGCACGAGCGCCCGGTCCGCCTCGCGCTCGATTTCCCGTTCGGCGCGGCTCAGGCGGCCGCCGGTCATTTCGCGTTCGTGGAGCGGCGCGGTCTTGGTCGCGGCGTCGAGTTTCTTCGTCTGTTCGTAAACGTCGATCTGGGCCTCGAGCATCTTGCGGAAGCGGGCTTCCAGCAGCACCAATGTGCGTTCGAGTTCCTCCTCGCGCAGCTGTCGCAGGATCCGCTCAAGTTCAGCCTTTGCTTGTTCAAGGGCCTTGATGGCCTCTTCCTGTTCGCGCGCGGCGCCTTTGCGCTCCGACTCTTCGAGTTTGCGCTGGGCGTCTTGCATCCGCTGCTGGGCGCGGCGCATCCGCTCGACCGCGCGATCGGCGGGAGATTGGTTCTGCTGGTCGTCTTGCGACTCGGAGGGGCTCCCTTGCGACGGTTGGCCCTGCGACGGCTGGCCTTGCGACGGCTGGCCTCGCGATGGTTGACCATCGGACGGCTGGCCATCGGACGGGGACGGCGATTGCTCGCCGGACAAGGGGGGCTTCTCCCCCGAGGGAGACTGCGAGTCCTTCTCGCCGGACGGCTTGTCGCTCGGTTTCTTGTCGTCGGCCGATTTGTCGGCGCCCTTGCTCGGCTTGCCGGAATCGCCGCCGGACTGTTGTTCGGCATTGTTGCCGGGCTTGTCGGCGCCCTCCTTTGAGCCATCGGACTCCGCGACGTTCTTCCCCAGCGCGCCGGTCCGTTCGGCGACCTTGGCTTGTTCCTCGGCCAGCTTCTGGGGATCGTCGCCCCCTTCGGTGCGGCCTTTGAGGCCCCGTTCGAGACGAATCACCTGCCGGATTTCCTGCAGATACCTGCCAATCCGTTTGCGTTCCGATTCAATCTCCGCGTCGCGGTCTTCTTGCAGGAGCAGTTCGAGCAGTTTCGCGAGCTCGGCGTGGACTTCCCCCTGCCCCTCGATGGCCCGGGAGTAGCTTTCTTGCTCGAGCGCGGCGGCGATCGCGCCCATCCGGCCCGAGAGGTCCCGCTCGCGGCTGCGCGCGATCAGGTCCCGCAATACCTTGGCCCGCCGCGGCTGAGTCGTCCGCGACAGCTCGGCCAACCGTTCGGCGAGCAGTTCCAGACGATCCAGGCGTTCGGCCAATCGCGTCTCGCGGTCGGCAAGGCTGATCTCAACTTCCGCAGGCGTCGCGAACTCGAGAGCCTGGACGGCGCGGACCCCGCCGATGGCCGCCGCCAGCAGGCAAAGTAGCGGCGTCCGCAGTCGCTCGGCAAGTGCAGCGCTGGTCAGCATGCGCGATCCTGGACATGTCCCATGAAACTCGAACGCATTCGCGTCGAGCGAATCTCGTCAGCCCGTCGCCGGCGCCCGTCAGTCTTCTAGCAAACTCCGCAGTTTCTTGCGTTGTTCGGCCTTGGTGGCGTCGTTGAGTTCTTGCTGATCCGCGACGATGCCGCGCAGCAACTCGACCAGTTCGTTGTAGCTTTCCAGTTCGAGCATCCGGTCAAGGACGCCCTTCATCTGATTAATTATGGCGTCCGCCTCGGATCTTGTCGCTACGAGCGTCGCAATCGCGGCGGGACCGGGCGTTTTGCGGGCTTTTTCGTGCTCGGCCAGCAGCCGCTCCAGTTCGGGGAGCCGTTCGGTCGCGATCGCCCGCAACGGGGCCGCGATCCCCTCCCCCAGCCGTTGCCGCAGTTCCTCGGTGTCGACCCGGTTGTTGACCAACTCGGCCAGGATCGCTTCGAACCCCTCGGCGACCCCGCTGGTTTCGAACGCCAGTTGCGTCGCGTTCTGTCGGGCGCCCGACAGCCGGGACGCATCGAGGCGCCTTTGCCGGTCAGACCCCGAGTCGGACTCGTCGAGCCCCTCGGCGGCCGCACCGTCAGGTGCACCCTCGGCGGCGACGTCGAGCGCGGCGGCGGGGGGGACGATCCGGCCTAACAGCTCGCCCACCCCGACCATCTTCTCGTAGATCGCCTCGAACCGTTGCCTCAGGCCGAGTTCGCGCTTCTCGAGCAGCGACCGCAACTGCGACGGGGTGACCACGTCAAGCAAGAACCGTTGGCTTGAGCCGACATGCGCCCCCTCGCCCAGGTCGTAATAGTCGTCGGCCTGAATCGCCAGCGCAAGCCGTTGACCCGGCTTCACGGGGACGAGCGGCTGGCGGTTCGCCGGGTCGTCGGTCGTCAGATCGAACGCCTCGTCGAGCCGGACCCGCGGCAACTGCTCCGTCGGGGCCGTCAGGGGGCGCTGCGCGACCCCCTGGCCGTCGATCTGGTACTCGAACCATGCGCTGCGCAGCGCGTAGTCGTCGGTGATTTGCCCCGCAGCGGGAATCCGCGCCTGCGGGGTGACCGCCGTGCCGATGCCGCGCAATTGCACCGACAACTCCGGAACCGCGTCGGGGACGACCGACACGGCCAGCCCGTACGGCGCCAGGCTCTCGACCCCGTCGGCATCGACCAGCGCGATTGCGAGCGTCAGGTCGCCGGCGGCCGCAGAGAGCGGGAACGAGAACTCGGTCGGGCGCGCCGGGTCGATCGTCGCCGGCAGCGGCGTTTGTCGGCTCGGCTCGTAAACCCGCGCCTCGATGAGCGGCTTGGTCGCTTCGATCCGGCAGATCGCCGTCGAACCGGCGGGCAGTTCGGCCCGTTTGCTGAGCGCAATGGATCGCGGCTTGCGTTGCATGTACTCCGGGTAGGTCACGTCGAGGGCCGCTCGCGCGACGACCGGGCGTTCGACGGCCACGAGCCGCAACCCGGGCACGCGGTCGTCGCCGCCGAGAACGTCGAACTCGACGTCGCCGGTCACTTTCAGTTCGTAGCGGAAGACCTGGGCGTCGTCGCGCCCCGCGACCGCCTCGCCGATTCTGAGCATCGGATCGCGGCTCCCCAGGCCGTCGCTCAGCCGCCGCCAGCGGATCTCGACCTCGTCGGGGGCGAGAAAGCCGTCGACGATCGACGCGGCGACGCGGACCTCGTAGATCGAGTCGCGGGCGACGCGCACCTCGCGCACCGCAGCGTCGCGGTCAAACCCGGCGACCGTCAGTCGCACCGTGCGCGGCCAGGGGGTCGGATCGAGTTTCATCCGCCGGTTGAAGAACGCAAACGACTCGGGCGCGCTCCAAGCGAACGCGGCGACCGATCCCGCGGCGATGAGGGCCAGCACCCCTTTGACCGCCAGGGGGCGGCGATTGAACACCTCTGCGAGCCGCACTGTCGGCATCGCCTCGGCGGCGCGTCGGCTGGTGGCGGCGATCAACTCGGGATGATAGTCGCCGTGTCGCCGGTCGCCCGCTTGCACGGTCGTGATCAGGCTCTCGGCCAGCGCGGGGTAACGCCGCTCGACGAGCAGCGCCAGGCTGTCGTCGGGGAGCCGAGCGAGGGCCCGTCGCCCGATGTAACGGGCGAGCGCCCACGCCGCCGCGCCGATCGTCGCGGCCCACATGACGCGTCGAACGGCGGGAGTCGGCTCGAACAGCCAATCCAGCGCGAGTCCCAACCAGTACGCCCCCCCCGCAACGACCGCCAGCGCCAAGAGCCCTTCCAGCCACACGTACGCGCGCACCAAGAGCCGCAGTCGCGACATCTTCTTCGCGACCGGCCTCGGCATGACGAACTGTGGAGCGACAGAGGCCATAAAATCGCGGGGTATCAACTGTTTGAGTATCTCGCGCTAAGGCGCAACGGGACGGACGCGGTGCGAGGCGGCGGTTGTCAGGCGGGGGACGTCGGTTGTCGGTTCTTGATTGTTGGCCGAAAAGCCTTCGCTTTGCGACGGAGGATGCTTGCGTTCCGAACAATCCCAAGTCACGTCCTGATGTTCCGAGCTGTGCGCCTATGCGCCTGTGAGCGAGTTCATCGACTGTGCAAGCTGTTCACGCCAATCGATACAATCTTCTCAGCAGCCATTCCAGCAACAACGCCCCGCAGATGACGCCCAGCAGGGTCTTGTTGAGCAGTTCGGTAAAAGCGCTGTCGGGTTTGCCGCGGACGGTCTTGGTTTCGGCTCGGCTGGGGATCAGCGTCGCCACGGCCGGCGTCCCCTCGCCGCCGGTCGCGGCGGTCATCGCCTCGGCATAGTACTGCCCGCCGGTACGCTCGGCCAGCGCGGCGAGCAGCTTCTCGTCGCGACGCGTTTGGCGAAACTCGAGGTCAGGGGCCGACGCTTGAACCCGCCGCGACAGTTGTTCGTCGAGCGCGTCCGGGACGGGGAGCTCGATCCGGTACGAGCCTTCGCTCGTCGGCGTGAACTGCCCGACAAACGTCCCGGCCCGCTGCGGATCGGCTGCCAGTTCCACGTTTCTTCCGGCGCCGTCGGGGCCGGTGACGCGCGCTCGCACGCGCTCGGCGACATACGGTTCGCGGCTGGCGGTGGTCAGTTGGGCGCGGAGGACCACCGGCTCGCCGACGTCGTACCGATCGCGCTCGACGAGCAGCCGTCCCCGCGAGGAGCCGCGGAGGAGCCGCCCCTGGCTCACGTGCCGCACGAGTTGCGTATAGAGGACCTCGAAGTACTTGGGATCGACTGATCGCAGCCGCCACATCTCGCCGCTCCCCATGTAGAACACGCGCCCGGATCCGTAAAAATGCTCGACGAAGTACGCCGGCAGTTCGGCGGTGATGCTCGCGTCGGGGTCGCTGTAGCGGGCATAGACGGTCGCCGCCGGCTTGGGGCCCTTCACCGCGTAGCAGCCGTAGACGCCGGGGAACTCGTCCCAACTGCGGCGGCTGGCGTCGGGGGCGTCGGCGAGCCGCAGGAACGCCGCTTCCTCGCCGGCCCGGGTGAAGTCGAGCGGCCAAGGGGTCCGGGAACCGTACGCCCCGTCGTCCATCAGCGTCAGCCGGCGCTGGAACTCGACCGGGTAGAGGCTGCGAATTTTGGCCTGCTCGGCGCCCTGCACCCATGCGGCCGTGTGGACCGGGCCCGCGACGACGATGAGGCCCCCCGCTTCGTCGGCGACCCACTCTTCCAGCAGATCGATCTGCGCGGCGTCGAGCCGGGTCCAGTCGGGATCGAAGGCCGCGATGCAGTCGTACTCGAACAATTGCTCGCGGTCGGCGGGGAAGTCCGTGAGGATCCGGTTCGATTCCTGCGAGATCCCCGCCGGCGCCGATTGCAGCAGCACATCGACCGTCGCGTGCCGATCGCGGAACAGTTGATTGCGCAAGAACCGGTAGTCGCGCGTGGCCGAGCCGGCGATCAACAACACCCGCGAGCTCGTCTCGACGACGACCATCTCGGCGGTCGCACGGTCGTCGGCGGCGTAGGCGTCTTCGGGGGGGGCTTCGATCCGCGCTTCCAGTTCCAAGGCCCCGGCCTCGGCGGGGGTGAACGAGAATTCGACCTGGGCCTCTTGCAAGTCCTCGGTCACCTCGACCGGCTCGACGCCGATCCGCATTTCAGCCGCGGAGGCGTCGCCCTGTTTGGCGCGCGCCGTCAGTTCGACGTTGAACCGCCGCCCGCGGAGTCCTTCGGCCGAGACGAGCGCACGGATCGTCACCTCGTCGTCGGGATACGCCCGCGCCGGGGCGACGAGCTCCTGCAGTCGCGCGTTGCGGCGCGGTTCGGTCGAGCCGACCCCCGCGGTGAAGAGAGGCACGTTTGCGGCGGCAGCTCGATCGGCCGCGGCCAGCGGATCGAGCCCGCCGTTTTGGACGCCGTCGGTGACGACGAGCACTCCGGCCAGCGGTCCCGCGGCCGAATCGTCAAAGACCGCGGCCAGCGCATCGCCCAGGCGCGTCGCCGCGCCGGACGGTTGGAGCGTTTCGGTCCACTTGGCGGCGCCTGGTTCGGCGGTCGATGTTGCGTCGTCGTCCGTCGGTTGCGGCGCCGAGGGCGTCGGAGGGGTTGCATCGTCGGCCTCAGTCTGCCGCGACCACGTCGCCACGCGCAAGGTCTGGGCGTCGAACGTGCGCACCTGCACGTCGTGCTGCCGACGGAGTTGGTTCACCAGCGGCGAGTCGGCCAACAGCGCCGCGGCCGCGGCGGCACGGGAGCGGTTCTCGCCCCCCGCCGGTTCGTCGGCGATCGTCATGCTTTGGCTGGAGTCGACGAGGATCTCCACCCGCGATTCGGTCGTCACGCGGCGATCGGTCCGCTTGACCGGGGCGAGAAAGAACACGATCGCCCCGAGCACGGCGACGATCCGCAACCCGGCCAGCGTCCACGCCGCGAGGCCCGGCAACGAGACATGCTCGCGGCGATACTGCCACGCGGCAAGCGCCGCCAGCAGGCCCCCGACCGTCGCGACCGTGAGCCACATTGCCTGCGGGCCGTCAAACTGTTCGAGCCGCGAGAGGTGGTAGCTCGGCGTGCCGAGTCCGTGATCAGAGCCGCCGTCGTCGGCAGCCTGCGCGGCGCCGGCCAAGAGCCCCGGCGCGAGCGCCGCGAAAAGCCAGGAGACCTTCACGGCCCGCGTCATGCGCCCCTCCCCGCCGCGGGGGCGTGATAACTGGCCGCATAGGCGACGAGCTGCTCGAGCACCAGCGCCGCCAGCAGGGCGTACAGCAGCGCGTCGCGCAGTTGCACGCCGGCGAGCTGGTCGTCGTCCTGCGAAAGCTCGGAGGATTGCATGTATTGGTATTCGACTCCCTGGAGCCGTTCGGCGAGTTGGCGCGCGCTGGTGATGTGGAGATCGCCTTCGCCCGTCGGCACGTTGACCGCCAGGAGCCGCTCGACCTCCTGGCCGTCACGGCGCGTGAGCACAAGCCGCCACACCCCCGCCGCGGCGGCGGGCGAGAGCTGGGCCGCGTGGACGCCGTCGCGCGTCTCGGCCGTGACAATGACCCCTTCCCCCGCAACCCCGGGGGCGATGACCCGCAGTTTCGGTTCGAACTCCTCTTCCGGCAACGAGACCGTCAGCGGCAGCCCGGCGATGCGGCCGTCGTCGGTCCGCCGGGTCGACGACAGGTAGCCGACCATCTCGTTCGCCACGACGAGGAATACGGGATTGAGACTCAGGTTGTTCCAGGTCCCCAGCGGCGTGGGCCGGGGCGACAGCTTCGTGAGTTGCACGACGACCCGCCCCGCGCCGAACTGCTTCTCCATGACCAGCGGGGCGCCGTTGCGAAGCGAGGCGAGCGTGCGGACCTTCGCCGTCGCGGGGGCTTGCCAGTCAGGTTCGAGCGCGTAGTAGAAATCGACCTTCGCCAGCGGCAGATAGTTGTTTCGCTGGCCGCGGAAGACGCGGAAGATCGGATGCTCGGAGATGCGAAGATCGATCTCGTCGCTCCCGCCGCCAGCGAGGAGTTGCGTCGGCACGTCGAGCGGGGCCGGCGCCAGGCCTTCGCCGTCTCGGAAGAGCCGGTTGTTGAAGAAGTCGCGCCCGGTCGTCGGCCCGACGAAGATCGCCAACCCGCCCCCCGCCTCGACGTACTCTTCGAGCGCCTCGAGGTCGGCGTCGTCGATCCGCGGGACGTCGAGCAAGAAGACCGCCGCGTATTGGGCGAGCTTGTCGTGATTGCGAAGATAACTGATCGGCTCGACCTGCGGCGCCCAACCGTTGAGATTCCGTCCGCCCGGGCTCAGCGCGGTCGTGAGGAAGTAGCCGTCGTCCCCGTCCGGCGAACCGTCGATGACGAGCACCGGGTAAGTCGCGGGGGCGTCGAACGTCCATTGGCGGCGGTTGTCGGCCTCGACCGCGTCCGATTCGAGCGTCGCGGTCGCCGCGTGGGAGCCTGGTTCGAGGAATGCGACGCGGAACCGTTCGGCGAGTTCCTCGCCAGGGGGGATCTCGTCGAAGACCACCGCGGGGAGCCGGGCGCCGTCTTGTTCAATCGCCACCGCGACCGCCGTCGCGGGCTTGTCGCCGTAGTTCGCCACGGCCAGCTCCATCCAGGTCTCGACACCCGCGGCCCGGGCGCCGCTCTCGGGGGCGAGCCGCGTAACGGCCAGATTGCCGTGGAACTCGTCGGCGCACTGCACGAACCGCAGTTGGTCGACTCGTTCGCCCAGCCGCTGGGCCGCCTGAGCCAAGGAGGTTCGCTCCTGCCACTGTCGCTCGCGGAAGTCGGTCAGGAGGTAAACGATCGTCGTCTCGTCGGGCGCCGGCTCGGGGAGTCGGAGCGCCGCCTGCAGTGCGTCGAGCGGGCCCGCGTCATTCTCGCCGGGGCGCCATTTGCCGAGCGCCGTTTCCAACTCCGCCAAGAGCGCCGCATCGAGCGGTCGCCGCTCCCACGGGGCGCCGTCCCCGGCCGTGAGGGCCCGTGCTTCCGAGAACCGGAGCACGGTCACAAGTTGCCGCTCGGCCCGTCCGTCGGCCTGCCGGATGATTTCCAGGGCCGAGCGCACCGCCTCGCCGAACGCGGACCGCTGGTCCCGTTGGTCTGACATCGAGTAACTGTCGTCGACCAAGAGCACGTGATGCGTCGCCCCCCGGCCGAACAGCCGGCCCCAGTCCGAGGGAATGACCGGCCCGGCCAGCATGAACACCGCCAGCGCAATCGCCGCGGTCCGCAAAGCCAACAGCAGGAACTGCTTCAGCAGAATCCATTTCTTGTTCCGCTTCTGGCTTTCGAGCAGAAACGACATCGCCGCCCATTCGATTTTCCGCCGTCGGCGGAGATTGATCAGGTGGATGAGCGTCGGAACCGCAATGAGCGGCAGCCCGACGGTCAGCAGCGATTGAAACAGAAAGGACAAGGCGGGCAGTGAGGTCAGAGGTCGGGGTGCTTGATGTTTGTACGTGAGGCAGGGCTCGCGCCGAGCTTGCGGCTTTGCGCCGTCACCTCGTCCGATACGCCGCCAGTCGCCGCGTCAAAAGCGCCGCCAGCGCTGCGTCGAGCGGCTGGCTCGTTCGCAGCAACGTATAGTCGACCGCGTCCCGGGCGCACCCGTGACGCAGCGCTTCCAGGAATTGTCGGAGCGCGGCGAGGTACCCCTCGCGAAGCGCCCGCGGGTTGCAGTTGAGCGTCTCGGGGAGCTCCAAGCCTTCGAACCGAGTCGGCCCGTCGAACGGGAAGTCGAGTTCGTCGTCGTCGAGCACATGGAGCACGATCACGTCGTGCCCCCGCTGCCGCAAGAGCCGCAAGCCCCGGAGGGTCGAGCCGACGTCCCCCAGCAGATCGCTCACCACGATCATCAGCCCTCGGCGCGGGCTCGCTTCGGCGATCTCGGACAGGACGGCGCCCGCGTCCGTCTTGTCCCGGGGCGGGTTCGCATCGAGCGCCTTGACGATCGCCGCCAAGTGATTCTGCGTGCTTCGCAGCGGGGTGCGCGCTCGGATCCCCTCGTCGAACGCAATGCACGCCGCCCCGTCGTGCTGCCGCAACAGCAGATAGGCCAGACTCGCGGCGACCGTCGCGGCATACTCGTACTTGTTCAAATCCCCCGAGCCGTAGCGCATGCTGGCCGACACGTCGACCAGCAGCGTGACGCGCATGTTGGCGTCTTCCTCGAACTGCTTGACGTACAGCTTGTCCTGCTTGGCCCACGCCTTCCAGTCGACATGCCGGAGGTCGTCCCCCGGCGCGTACTGGCGGTGCTGCAGAAACTCGACCGACTGGCCGAAATACGGGCTGCGGTGCAGGCCGCTGAGGAATCCCTCGACGACGTGCCGGGCGCGCAGCTCGAGTCGACCGATTCGGCGAATCGCCTCAGGATGCAAAAATCGCTTTGAATCGGGCGTCATTCGCCAGTTCGTCCTCGAGTTTGGGCGTTCCCTCCAACAGCCGATCGATCACGTCGTCGGCAGTGACGCCGTCGCTTTGGGCGGCGAAGTTGACGACGATACGGTGCCGCAGCACCGGCTTGGCCAAGGCGGCAACGTCCTGCACCGTCACATGCGTCCGCCCGTGCATCAGCGCCCGGGCCTTGGCCCCGACGATCAGAAACTGCACGGCCCGCGGTCCAGCGCCCCACGCCAACTGCTCGGTGACGAACGCGGGGGTCGTCGGCTCGCCGACGCGGGTCTGCCGTACCAGCGACAGCGTATACCGCAGCACGTGGTCGCTGGCCGGCGTCTCGCGGACCAGGGATTGCAGCTCGAGGATCTCCTCGGGCGACACGACCGCCTGCACCGCGTCCTGCACCCGAGCGGTCGTGCGGCGAGCGACCTCGAACTCCTCGTCGAACGACGGGTATCGCACCAGCACCTTGAACATGAACCGGTCTTGCTGCGCTTCAGGGAGCGGGTAGGTCCCTTCCTGTTCGATCGGGTTCTGCGTCGCCAGGACGAAGAACGGGTCGGAGAGCTGATGCCGCACGCGCCCGACCGTGATTTGCCGTTCCTGCATCGCCTCGAGCAAGGCCGCCTGGGTCTTGGGGGGGGTGCGGTTGATTTCGTCGGCCAGGATGACGTTCGAGAACAAGGGCCCTTCCAGGAATCGCAACTCGCGGCGGCCGGTCGTCTTGTTCTCCTCGATGATGTCGGTGCCGGTGATGTCGGCCGGCATCAGGTCGGGGGTGAATTGGATCCGGCTGAACGACAAGTTCAGCGTCCGGGCGAGCGTGCTGATCAGCAGCGTCTTGGCGAGCCCCGGCACCCCCTCGAGCATGCAATGCCCGCGGCTGAACAGGCTGACCAGCAGCAGTTCGACGACCTGATCCTGCCCGACGATCACTTGCCCCAATTGCTCGCGAATGCGGCCCATGGCGCCTGCCAACCGCTCCACAATCTGGCCATCGGCCGGGGTTCCTTCAGACAAACTCATGGGCGGAAGACTCGCATTCAAGGATTCGCCGGCAAAGGCCGCTCTCGGGCCCAAGGGGGGTCAGTATGCAACAAATAGACGCGAAGGGTGAGTGGGGCCGACGAGATTTGCGGGCATGCAGACGGGGCTCGGGTCGCGAGACGGTTCAAACCGGCCTCACCGCTGATAAATCGGCAAGCAGGCATTGTCCAGTTGCAGCATGATCAGGTTCAGTGCGGTCGTATACACCGGTCCGACGTAGCCCTGTTGCCAGAAGACGACCGTCTCGTCGGCGACTTTGGTCTCGGTCGCCTCGGTCAGCAGGCGTTTGCGGATGGCGCGGCGGTATTGTTCCCACACGTCCCCTCCCTCGCGGTATTGCACCTGGGCGTAGTAGAAGTGGGCGTAGTGCCAGTGGCCGAAGCTGTCGCTGGCCGTCGGATCGAGGTTCGCCCGGCAGTACTCCAGCATCCGCGGCACGTAGTCGTCGTCGTACTCGCCGGCGTTGAACAGGCAGGCCACTGCCGCGGCGGTGATCGCCGGGCGCCCGCCGCCTCCCTTCGAGCTGTACTGGACCGCCCCGTCCTTAAGCGTGCAGCCGTGGATGTACTTGACCGCCTTGTCGATAATCTCCTTGGGGACCGGGACCCCCGCGTTGCGGCAGCTTCGCAGGCCCTGCACCTGGGTGATCGTCGTCGAGCCCTCGTCGAACCCCCCGCCGTCCTTGGCGCTGACGTAGCCCCAGCCGCCGTCCTTAGTTTGGGCGTAGCCGGTGAACTCGACCGCCTTGGCGAGGATGCGAATCAATTCCTGTTGCCGCTCGACGTCCTCCTCCTCTCCCAGGACCTCCGACAGAAACAGCATCGCAAACCCGTGGCCGTAGGTGTAGCGGTCGTCGTCCTGATCGCCGATCAGCCCGTTGGGACGGGCGCGGCGGGTGAGGAAGTCGACCGCCCGGCGGATGTTTTCGGCGTACTTTCCCTGGGTCGTCGTCGACCCTTCGCACAACATGGCCAACCCGGCCAGCGAAGTCATCGCCGTCGGGTACCGCCCTTGCGCGGTCCAACTTCCCAGTTGGTGCTGCTGGTGGGCGAGCCAATCGAGCCCCCGGGACACCGCCTGCCGCGTCTCGGGATCGATCGGCTCCGCCAGCGACGGCGCTGCACACAGGCAAGCCAACGCGGCGAAGGCGACAGTCGATGTCAGTTTGCTCAGGCGGAATTGCATGGAGGAAATCCATTTACGCGGCGAGGAGGCGACTGCGTCAATCGACGGCTTCAAACGCGCGGCGGAGCAGGTTGTTCAGCCCCTGCCGCGACTCGGAGTCGTTCGCCTCGACCTCGGCCATCGATGGCGGGATGGGCGGTCGCGGGGCGTCGGTGAACCGGAGCGAAAGCGTGCTGCTGCTCATCTCGATCGCCACGACGTGCTGAGCGTCGCTCGCCACCTGCGGCTGGCAATACCCCGCGGCGGCGGCGTTCAGCTCGTCGCTCCGGAACAGGGTCCGGCCGGTCGCCTTGTCGAGCACCAGCATCGTGGCGCTTGCGCGGCTCCCCCCTTTGTCGACGCGGTTGAGCGTGCTGGCGAACACGATCACCGGCAGGTCGACCCCTTGGGTCTGCATCAGCGCCTGTTGCGAGAGCTGCGCCGGTTGGTTCCACCGCATGGCGCCGCTTGCGCGATCGTATACGTAGAGGTCGCCGTTGATCGTCGGGTAGTCGAACTGGTTGAACAACGCGATCCGTCGCTCGGGTCGCCGCGGCGCGTTCTGCGAGACGGCGATCACCAGCGCGTCGCTTCCCGCAAGCAGGTGGATCTCATCGGCCTTGCGCGGCAGTGCGTCGTCGTCGTCGACCACGAATCGTCCGGTCGCCAGATCGATCACCGCGATCCTGCCGGCCCGTTCCATGACGGCCGCCAGACGACCGGCGTCGACGTCAACCAGCGACTCGGGAGCGAATTGCAGCTCCCACGCGCTGGCGCCGGTCCAAACGTCGACCGCCGAGAGCTTGCACCCCGCGGGTCCCGACTCCCAAGCAATGACGGTTCGGTCCCGGGTCGTCAGGCGTTCGCGCCAGCTCGGCACGGCCCGTTCGCCCAGAGCCCGGCCGTCGACGGTGCTGTACGCCTGCGCCCGGCGACTCGTGCGCGGGGCGACGAAAACGACCTGCTCGTCGCCGAACAGATCGCACCCGGCAGGAACGTCGCCCCGTCGCCACAGCGTTTCTCCCGAGAGCGGGTCGACGCAGACGAGACGCCGTGAATCGTGAAAAACGACCCCGTCGACCGTCATCGGTCCGACGACCCCGGTCCAGCGGCCGTTGAACTCGGCGCGCGGAGGGCGGTACGTTCCAGGCCGCGACGGCGTGGACGACGGGCTTCCCGGCAACTCGTCGCGCGCGTCGTTTCCGACGACGTTCGTGCGCCACAGCACGGCAGTCTCCTCGCCGCGGGCCAGCGTGTTGACCGCCGCGATTTGGCGGCCCGTCGAGACGACCATCAGACTGCCCCGGGCGACGGCGTAGCTCATCCCCGGCTCGCGATACGCGGCCTGCTGCGTCGGATCGATCAGGGTCGTGAATGCGTCGCGCCCGCGACTGTCGCGCAGCAACAAGCCGCCGTTGCGACTGATCAAGGCGACGCTCGCCCCGGCCAGCACGTCGTCGGCCCGCTCCCAGGGGACCCCCCATAGCGGCATCCGCGCTCGGCCGAGGCGGTTCTCCGGCGACGTCGGTTTGTTTTGCGGTTCAACCCGACCTTGGGGCCAGTCGAGTCCCCCCGGTTCACGCGCAACGGCCAACTCGGCGCCCGTCTTGCCATCGAGGCAAACCGTCTCGGCCAACTCGCCCGCCAATCGCACGTCGTAAGCCCCGGCGAACACGTCGGCCCCGGCGGCATGCAGGCCGCGAGCGATCCGCGCGACCGCCTCGGCGCGGACGGCCGCGTCGGTCGATTTCTCCAACGACAAGAACTGTTGCTGGGCCGCGAGCCACTGCTGCTGCTCGGCGAGCTTGCGAGCCAACTGCAAGCGCAGCTCCTCGGCGCCCGGCAGATCGCCGAACCACTCCAGATAGCGAACCGTCGGCATCCCTGATTCGTCGTCCACCGGCGCCAGCCGAGCGACTTCGTCCCGAATCCTCGCTTGCTCGGACTCGCTGCTTGCGGCGTAGATTGCGGCGATCTGGGCTCGGCCCCAGCGGGCTGGTTGAGCCTCGTGGTCGGGTCCCAGGGCGAACGGGCCGCTCGTGGCTCCGGCGGTGCGGTAAAGCTCCAAACACGCGTCGGCCGCCGGGGCCGGTTCGCCGACTTCCAGAAAGCCGCGCGCCTGAATCCGCAACAGGGACAGCCGCCGAGCGGCCGAGCCGTCCTGCAACTGGGCCAACAGCGGCAGCTTGTCGCGGTGGGCGACGAAGTCCGCTTCCAGAGATTCGATCAGGCACTCGGCCAAGACGGCCCCGACGTCGACGTCGTCCGGCGCGCGGCGGTGGGCCCGTTCGAGCAGCGAAATCGCTTCGCCGCGGCGGTCTTCGTTCATCGCGATTTCGCCCAGGGTTCTCAAGGCGTCGACGTTCTGATCGTCGTCAGCCAGGGCCGCGGTCGCCTCGGCGCGCAGCACGTCGACTTGGTCGAATCGCTCCAAGAATCGGCCCGACTGCGACAGCACGGCGCCGCGATGGCAAATCAGGTTCCCGAGCGGCCGGGCCTGCTTGGCGGCGACGCTGGCAGCGATCTTGCCGGCCGCCAGATCGACCGCGACGACCTCGCCATTGGACAGCGGCAGAAAGTACGTTCCGCCGGTCAAGAACCCTGTTCCGGTCGGAGCTGCGCCTGCGGGCCACGCGACTCCGGCGCCGTTCCACGCCATCGTGCCGTCGGCCAGCTTCAGCGCGATCGCCTTCTGCGGCCCGATCAGGAGCACCCGCCCCTCGCTGACGCAGGCCACGGCGAGCATGCCGCCGCGGTCGCGCTTCCACAGAAGTTTGCCCGTGCGAAGATCGAGGCAATGCAATTCGTTCGAGTCGGGCGGAGACGTCAGGACCTTGCCGTCGGCGATTGTCGCCGCGGCGTCGATCCAAGACCCTGCCTCGTCGCCGCTGGGGAACTCGTCGACCCGGTGGGGATAACTCTGCAACGCCTCGCGTCGCTGATAGGGATAAGCCCAGGCCAACGCGCGACTCGCCACGTCGAACCCCACCACGACGCCCCCCCCCGTCGGACAGACCAACATGCCGTCGGCATAGGAAGCGACGTTCGCGTTCAAGTGGCGCTGCGGATCGAACGCGATTTGGTAATCGAAGCTCGCCAGCGGTTGGCGCCATTCGATGTCCCCGGTCTTCGCATCGATGGCCGCCAGATTCACTTCGTCCCGCAGATCGACGACCGCGTACAGCGTCGCCCCGACAGCGATCGGGGCGCCGGAAAAGAACGCTCCGGGAAGCGGGCCGGCGACGTCGGAACCGTCGATCTCCCATGCCTTCGCCCCGCGGGCGTCCAGCCGATAGGCGCACAGGCGATTGGTCGACTCGGGGGCCGTCCGCACGTCTCCCCCGAACGGGCCGAGTCGCCACATCTCCATGCCGGGGGACTCCAGCAGCGGCTCGCTGCGAATGGCGTAAAGCTGCTCGCCGTCGCTGCTCATGACGCCGTACAGGCGGTCCCGCCAGATTCGCGTCGCAAACGCGTCCCGCGTCGCGGCGCCGCCGTCGGCGCCTTCCTCGCCCGAGTCGCGGGGCAGCAGTTGTTCGATCTCCGCCGAGCGGATCGGCTCGGATTGCCACACCAGTTTGCCCGTGGCAAAGTCCACGCCGTACAACGTGTGCGGCGTTCGCAGCACGATCACGTCGCCCACGGCCAGCGGCTCCATCGCGGGCGGAGTGAGCCGGCCTGATTCGAGCCGGTCGGCGGCCAGTTCGTCGTACACGTCCTCCAACTCGGGATGAGGAAGGGTGCGCACCTGCCAGCGGACTCGCATGTGAGGCAATCCCCCTAGCGACTCCGCGTTCCGAGCCCCGTTGCCTCGATGAGTCAGCCAATCGCGCGCGTCGAACGCCGGCAGCGCCGTCGGGTCGCCTAGCCGGGTCGCGAGCCACTCGCTGGCGGCTCGGCCCTGGGCGAGCGGCTCGGGACGGCCGCCAATCCGCACTTGCTGGTCTTTCGTTCGTGCAAGTTCGTCCCACGCAGCGCTGGCTTGCATCTCGTCCCCTGCTGCGCGCCACGCCGCCGCTGCGGCCACCGACAAATGCGGGTCGAACCGCCGGCGCGCTTCCGGCCAAGCGAGGAGCCGGTCGTATAGCAACCCCGCGCTCAGCAATCGGCCGGCGTCTTCCTCGCGGCGAGCCAACAGCAGCGCCGCTTCTTGTCCGGCCGGACAGTAAAAATATTGTCGCACGACCGCTTCGAGGTCGTTGCGCTTCCCCGAGGCGACCGCTTCGCGCAGCTTGCGCTCGGCCGTCGGCGCGAATGCGGCGACATACGCTTCGCGTCCCGCGGGGGGCAAGTCGCGCAGCAGCGCGGCGGCGCGCGACTTGAGTCCCGCGAAAGCGGCCGGCGATCCGGTCTCGACAAAGGCGTCGGCGTCGCGCCCCAACACTTCGTCCAGGAACCGCAGCGCCTGGGTGAACTCGCCCGCCGCGATTCGCTCCTCGGCCCGTCGAATGCCGCGCGACAGTTCGCGCTCCATCACGGGCTGCACCCCCTCGAAGGGGTCGGCCGGAGCGTCCTGGGCGATCGCGACCGCAACCAGAACGAGCCCCGCGCCCCCAAGAGCGGCCAGGATTCCGGGGCTCGAGACGATCCGGCGGGATAAGCTGCGGCGCGCGGCTCCGTGAGTTCCCCGGCCTCCGGCCTCAGCGGTTCGAGCTGCAGGCGGCATTCCATGCTCCCAAGGTTTGGACCAGCGCGGCAACCGGCGTTTCGCAGTGCGGTCCCGCCGGACCGATTATGCCGATTGTACGCACGACGGGTCTCTCAGAACCCCCGAACCGCCTCGGCCCCGGGAAAACCCGGGCCAAATTGCGTGGTAGTGTTTCTGCAACACGCACAAGAGCCAAAACCGGCTCGGTTTGCCCGGCTCCCCGACTTTGGGGATCCCACGGCAAGCCCGCAGTCGGTCGACCGGCAGCGTCTGGCGGTCATGCCGAAAGCCGTGGCTTGTGCGCCTAAGTCCCTTGCCGAGAGAAGTTTAGAAAGATCGTCCCCCCGGGGCAAGCAATCGCCACGGTGGTTGTCGGTCTCGCCTGTCAGTCCTCCCGTCGACCCAACCCGGGGCCTCTCCGGGGCGAGTCGGAGGGCTGCAGAAAGAAGGCGGCTCAGCCAAGAACCACTGATTTTCCAGGGTTTTTCGCGCCTGACGCCTTGTCATTCACGTTCCCCGGTCCTTACAACTGCACACGTCCAGCCCCGTTGCGGACAGGACCGAGTCACTGCCGTTTCCCGCCCAGGTCCGCTTTTTCCCCACCCACAGAATTGCTAAGGAGGGTTTTCCCAATGGCCAAAGCTCCCGTTAAGAAGCCGCCGACCAAGACCGAAGTGTTCGCCAGCATTGCCGAGACGACCGGTCTGCAGAAGAAGGACGTCGCTTCGGTGTTCGACGCCCTGGTCGACGAGATCTCGAAGGCGCTCAGCAAGAAGGGCCCGCAGAGCTTCACGCTCCCCGGGCTGTGCAAGATCGTCGTGCAGCACAAGCCGGCCCAGCCGGCCAAGAAGGGCGTGCCGAACCCCTTCAAGCCGGGCGAGTTGATGGACGTCGCCGCCAAGCCGGCGAAGAACGTCGTCAAGGTTCGCGCCCTGAAGAAGCTGAAGGACATGGTGTAAGTCGCCCCGCCGCATCGTGCGTGCGGACTCGCCGCCAATTGAAAAGCCGCCCCGACGATGGCTCGTCGAGGCGGCTTTTTTCGTGGCCCCGCGTCGCGCAAATACCGAGAGCAAAGGATGACGGCAGAGTCGCAGAGTTTGCTGAGCGTATCCCGAAGCGCTTCATCCCAGGTTTGCGAAAGTTGATTGCTGCTGATCATGGTTCTGTTCATGACCGCGAGGAACGCGAACGGCCGGGAACAGCCCAACGGCAAGCCACGCTCGGATACGCTGCAGCCGTTTCGACTTGTCGCTAAGAGCGAACTGCTCCTGCCCGGCGCCGACGGTTGCTCGTCGTCAACGGAAGACCGACGACTGACAACGGTCAACCAACCTTCCCGCAGAGTCACGGCCCGCGCATAGGGCCGCAATTCCGGCGCAGCCTGACCACGGCTCTCCTTCCCGAAGCCCCGCAGCATGGAATGCGAACAATCGTCCGTTCCGCGTGGCGCGACCGCAAGCCAACTTCAGTTTGCGCCCTTTCGAGGTTGCCCGAACCCAGATGCGCCCCGCGTCGCAACTCGCAAATCGCGTTGCCGGTTCTCTTCGCGGCATGGTATGATGCAATTGCATCAAAAACGCGCAAAAAGCGGCGAAAACGCCCCGTTTTGTCAACGATTCGGGCGAACCTTATCTGCGTCACGTGCGTACCAGCGAGTGGGGCGTCGCGTCTTCCGGGATGATCGTGAAACCGCGAGGAGCTGAGCCATGAAGCGATTCAGAAACATCCTCGTCGGCGTCGATCTGGCCGACGGCGACCGTCTTGTCGGCGATACCTTGTCCGCTCCGAGCGTGCAAGCAGTGGAGCAGGCCCTGTGGCTCGCCCGCACAAGCGGCGCCAAGGTCACCTTGATGTACTCCCTGGACGTCTGCGCCCGCACGCAGCAGATGATTCTCGAGAACGGCGGCCGCGACAACATCCACGCCCTGGCCCGCGGCGTGCTCGAAGATCTCGTCCATTCGGCCCTCGACCAAGGGGTCGACGCCACCTCTCGGGTCGAGTTCGGCCCACCCTGTACGGAGTTGATCCAAGCTGTCCGCGACGGACAGTTCGACCTTGTCGTCATCGGCACGAAACAACACTGGGTCGTATCGCAACTCCTGTTTGGCACGACGGGGCTGAAGCTCCTTCGCAAGTGTCCCTGCCCGGTGTGGGTCGTCAAACCCAACGAACGCCGGGAGGTGACGGAGTTGCTGGTGGCTCACGATCTTTCGCCGGTGGGCGAATTGGCGCTCGAACTCGGGGCCTCGATGTCGGAGCTGTATGGGGCGAAACTTCATGTGCTGCACGCCGTCGAGCCCGAGGTCGCGGCCGCGGACGAGTCGTTCGCGTTCACGCATCCGCCCGGCGAAGGCCGGACCGCCGTGGTTCGCTCGCGGATCGTCGAAGAATTGGGCGACTTGCACTGTGCAGAGACGACCGCGCTGACGGTCGTCGAGAGCGATCCCGCCGAAGCGATCGTCCGCTACGTCAACGACCACGACGTCGAACTGCTCGTGCTGGGGAGCAATGCCCGCTCGGGAATCAGCGGACTGATCTCGGGCAACTTGGCCGAACAACTGTTGCCTGGCATCCGCTGTTCGGTGATGGTCGTCAAATCGGCCGACTTGCCGGCGCAGTTGCAGGACTGCGACTGAACTGCGGGACGGGTCCAGACCAATCCCTCCGCGCGTCAAACCCTGCCGAGGAGTCCCCCGCTCCGCGGGCGCTGCCGCGCTGCCGAACGCGGCCGAAAAGAGAGAGAAAAAGTGGACAGGGGCGGGATCGAACCGCCGACACATGGATTTTCAGTCCATTGCTCTACCAACTGAGCTACCTGTCCCGAACTGGCCGTTTTAGTTCGACTGTCACTCTTTCGCAAGGGCCGAGCGCGGGGCGATTTCGATCGGGCGACGCGGGCCCTCGCTGGCGCGACTCCCCTGAATATTCCAGCCTGTTTGTCGCATTGCGAGCTTCGCCGATGCGCCGGGATTCGTTGGGTGGATAGGGTTATCGGCGCGAATCGCGGATGTTCGCGAGCCGAAATCAGCGCGGTCTGCGCCTGGGCGAATGAGCGGACGTCGGTCGTGCGAGTCGGGCCGATCGGTGCGACTTCGACCGCCGAGTCTCTGCGTGGACGGGAGATCGAGACAAAAGGTTCCCTTTCCCCAACCCGCACGCCGTGCGCAGCTTGACAGAAGGAATCGACGCGGTTTACTGTTTAGGTTGCGCAAGCGCTTAGGGGCCGATGACTTACGCTCACGAGCAAGTCACTCTGTCGGCCTGCTGATCGCGTCCTGGGTTGCTCGTTTCGGAACGGCGGCGACCCGTCGTCCCCGCCGGATGGCGCGCACGGAACAGAACGTGGCCAAATCTGCTGAAATCACCGAGTCAACCGGGCTTCGCGCCGTTGTCGCTCCCGGGGGCGCGTCCGCGTCTCGCGGGCTGCTGCGCACGTGCCGGCGACACCTTGCGGCCAGTGCCGTCGCGCTGGTCGCGGCGATGCCGGCCACGGTTCCCTGCGCACGCGCAGTGAACCCCGATAGTCCCGAAGTTCGGGAGTTGGTCGAGAAGGGGCTCGCGTTTCTTGAGAAGGAAACCGATCACCGCTTGGGGGGGAAGGCCCTGGTCGGGTTGACCTTTTACAAGGCGGGCCGCGGCAAGGATCATCCCCGCGTCAAGGAAGCGATCGAAGCCTGTCGCGGCGAGGTTGGCGCGATCGCCGAGGAAAACGAAATCTACAGCAAGGCGATCGCGGCGATCTTTCTCATCGAGATCGGCGGACACGACGCCCTCGCCGCCCAGTATTGCGGCATGCTCCAGGCCCACCAGAAAGAACACGGGGGTTACAGCTACGTCAGCTACCAAACGGGCGATACGTCGCAGACGCAGTACGCGGCGCTCACCTTCTGGGAGATGGTCAACAACGGCGCCAGCCCTAAAGCCGAATCGGTGCAGAAGTGTCTCACGTGGCTCATGCGCACGCAGGACCCGAGCGGCCTGTGGGCCTATCAGGGGCATCTCCCCGAGGACGGCGATCCCAACAAATTGATCCCCCAAGAGGAGCGTCCCGGCCAGTCGATGACGGCCGCAGGCCTGGGGGCGGCGCTGATCATGGGCAATGCCATGGGGCTGCTGAAGCCCCCGGCGGAGGAGATCGCTTCCGGAGGGGGCGAGGACTTGCCCGCCGCGCTCCGCCGGGCGGACGAGGGGCCGAAGAAACGGGTCGTCACGATCCCCGCCGGCGACGTCGACAGGAAGCGCCTGCTCGCGGCGGTCGAGCGGGGCAAGGCCTGGTTCGACAAGAATTACAAAATCGAGAATGCCGAGTACCAGAGCTACTATCTCTACTCGCTGGAGCGTTACCGCAGCTTCGAGGAGTACATCGACGGCCTCATCGACGAGGAACCGAGTTGGTATCAGGACGGCTTCCAACTGCTGAAAAAGACGCAGCAGGGAGACGGGGCTTGGGACGACTTCGCCGGCAAGCCTTGTGCGACCGCGTTTTCAATTCTGTTTTTGTTGCGATCGACTCAGCAGACGATCAAGGCGAGCCTTGGCGAAGGAACGCTTGTGGGAGGGCGCGGCCTGCCCCGCGATCTGTCGAAGGTGCGCCTCAAGGGAGGCATGCTGGTCGTCGAGACCAAGCCGACCGAGGTCGACCAACTGCTGGGGATGCTCGACGACACTGAGAGCGACGCTCTAGACGCGCTGCTCGACGATCCCGCCGCACTGCGGGTCGATGCAGTGAGTCCCAAAGACGCCCGCCGGTTGCAGCAAGTCGTCCGCAGCGGCAATCCGCAGGCGCGGGTGCTGGCCGTCCGCGCGCTGGCGAAGATGCGCAGCCTCGATTACGTTCCCACGCTGCTGTTCGCGATGACCGATCCCGACCGTCGCGTGGTTCGCGAGGCGCGGGACGGCCTCCGACTGGTCAGCCGCAAGTTCGAGGGCTTCGGGCTGGGGGACAACTTCACCGACGAAGAGCGCGATTTGGCGCTCGACAAATGGAAACAGTGGTACCGTACGGTTCGCCCCGACGCCCCCCCGTTGCCGTGACGGTCCGGGGCAGCCCGTTTTCATCCTCCGCCGCGTCTTGCCGATGGCCGTTGCACCGTCCCCAGACCGTTCGACTCGCGAGCCGCGCTACGCGCTGCCCGTGAACGCGTTCGACCGGACGGCGACGCTGCTCGTTGCGCTGTTGTTGATGGTCGGCACGGGGGTGGCGGGGTTGTCGATCGTGTTTTTCTCGAACAAATTCGGCGAGACGATCCAGGCGATCGAGTTCGTGCCGGTCGAGGCGTCAAGCCCGAACGCCAACCAGGGGATCGCCGAGGAACCGGAACCGCCCGGGGTGCAGGACGCCCCGGAACTCTCCGAGCCGCAGTTGCAGGACACGCTCGATGCGCTCGATGCGATGTCGCTTGATGCGGCGATTTTGTCCGACGAAGCCATCGACGCCGCCAAGGAAGCGGGCAAGGGCGAAGGGCTGGGAGACGCCCGACAGGCCGGGACCGGCGGGGACGGGGTCGTCGAACGCGTCCCCCGGTGGGAGCGGTGGAAGATTCGGTTCGAGCCGACCTCGCCCACGGCGTTCGCCGCTTGGCTTGACCAGTACAAGATCCGTGTCGGCGTGATCGGCCGCGACAACAAGCTGCACGTCGCGTGGAATTTCACGGGGGCCGTCGAGACCGAGACGGCCGAGTCGGTGGATTACAATGCGTGGGGCCGCACCGTGCCGGCCGACGGGCCGATGCCCCGGCTCACCAAAGAATTGGCCGCCAAGGCGGGCGTGGCGCGGTTCGGCAACTTCGCGCTGCTGTTTTTCCCGTTCGAAGCGGAAGCGTTGCTGTGGACCATCGAGAAGGCGGCCAACGAGTCGGGCGACCCCAATCGAATTCGCGAGACGGTGTTCACCGTCGTCGAGAGTCGCAACGGCTACACGTTCGAAGTCGTCGATCAAAAATATTTTTAGCCGGGCGAGCGCCGAGCCCGTATTCGATCTCCCATTCACATTATTTCTTGCCGAGCCGTCGCGCAACTTACGAACATGCCTGACCTGTTTACCATCATCGGTTGGATCGTCTATTTCGTCATGGGAGTGCTGGCTCTGTGGGGCGCGTACTGCGTCATCATGGTCTGGCGGCGCGTCTCCGACACGAGATTCGTCGACGAGGAGGAGCAAGCCGAGTTTCTCGCCGAGTTGGAACAATCGCTCGGCGCGAAGAAATTCGACGCCGCAGTCGAATTGTGCGAAGGCGATCGCCGCGCGATGCCGCAGTTGGCGATGTTCGCCGTCGCGAACCGCGACCTGGGATACGCGCGGTTGCGGCGCCGAATCGGCGAGCGATTTCAACAAGACGTGATGGCCGACATCGAGCATCGGCTGAGCTGGGTCGCGACCGTCGCCAAGTCGGCCCCAATGATCGGGCTGTTGGGGACGGTTATGGGCATGATGGGCGCTTTCGCCAAGCTCGGCGGCAGCGAGCAGGTCGACGCCACCCAAATGGCGACCGACATTCAGTTCGCGCTCACGACGACCGCGCTGGGGTTGGCGATCGCCGTGCCGTTGGTCCTTGCCACCGCCAGCGTGAACGTGCGGATCCGCAAGATGGAAGACCTCGTCGGGGTGGGACTGGGACGGATGTTCGAAACCTTGCGAACCCTGCTGCCGGCTTGAAAGCCGTTTCGCATAAGCCCGTCGGTCGTCGTCCGCGCTCCGTTCCGATTCCCTTTGCTCGCTTGCCATGGCCGAAGTTGCCGCCAAAGCCGCTCCCTCGCTCGTCGACGAAGATTTCGACGACGGTCCGCTGCTGGGCGGAGAGTCGAAGCTCCCCGACGCTGAGATGGACATCACGCCGATGATCGACGTGACGTTCCTGCTTTTGATCTTTTTTATCGTTTGCTCGACGATGGACCCGAGTTCGGCGGTCGACTTGGCGGCCGCCAAGCACGGCCAAGCGGTCGGCGAGCGGGAGTGCTTCATCATCACCGTCGTCGCCGGCGGGATGGATCAGGCCCCGGTCTATCTGGCCGACGGCGACGTCGGCGACCCGTTGTCGGAGGATCTCGACGAACAGAACGAACAGATCCGCGCCGCGGTCGAAGAGGCCAAGAACGGCGACGGCAAGACCAAGCCGAAGCAGGACGTGCTGATCAAGGCTGATCGCAACGTGGCTCACCGTGACGTGGCGCGAGTGATCAAGGCGGTGTCGAAGGTTTCCGACATGCGCATCCACCTTGCGGTGGCGGAGGCGAGATAGATGTCGCACGACCATCAAGGGTCGCACGAGTTCGACGAATTCCTCACCACCGAGGAGATGGAAGCGACGCGCCCCCGCGACGTCGACGACGAGATGGATCTCACGCCGATGGTCGACGTGACGTTCCTGTTGTTGATCTTCTTCATGATTACCGCGGCGTTCGCGGCGTCGAAGGCGATCAACGTTCCCCCGGTCAGCGACGACGCGGCGCAAAACCAAGTGGTCGACGATCCCGAACTTGACATGATCACCGTGCGGATCGACGCCGACAACGTGTACTGGATCGCCGCCCCCGCATGGCCCGACGAGCAGCGGGCGATGAGCGCCGCGGCGATGCGGGACAAGCTGCGCGAGGCACGGACCGACGGCCCGAAGCCGCCGAACAAACTGCTCGTGCAGGCGCACGGCGATTCGCGTCATGAAAGCGTCGTCGCGGCGCTCGACGGCGGGGCCGGCGCCGGATGCGAGGAGATCGCCCTCATGAGCTACGAAGACGGAGACTTGGATTTCTAGTCTCCCCCCGACCCGCTTTCGCTCGCACCCCACGAACGCTCACCCGCTGACGCCATGACGCCCGACGATTTTCTTGACGTCCTCGCCGAACGCAAATCGGTCTCGACCGGCGTGATCGCCCAACTGCGGCAGAAGGTGCGGCAGGGAGACCACCGGATCACGTCGAAGAGCCTGTTGAAGTTTCTGGTGAAGAAGGAACTGATCGACCGGGACGAGGCGAAGCGGTTGCTGGAGACGTCGTTGATCGTCAGCCCGGGTGCCGAATCGAGCATCCTGGGGCTCGTGCCGCTGCCGAAGCGGCCGAACCAACCCCCTGCGACGCCCCCCGCCGAACCCCCTGCCCCGATAAGGCGACCGGCTCGCGAGGAGGAGCCGATCGCATTGATGCCGGCCGAGGAGCTGCCGGCGGCCCCCGGCGGGCTCGAGAGTCTGCCGGGCGATCGGAGCTTGTTCTCGTCGGCAGGGCTCGACGACGCGGCCGCCGGACATGACCCGCTGCTTGAGGCCGAGGGGGGCGCTGGCGCCGACGGTTCCAGCGGGAAAAAGAAGCGATCCCGAAAAAAACGCGACCGTCGCCGGCAGAATGAATGGGACTCGCCGCTGATCTTGCTCGGGTTCGGGGGCTTGGCGTCGCTGCTGATTGCCGGCGCGGTGATCTGGTACCTGCTGTTCCGCGAGAACGCCGACAAACTGCTCCAAGACGCGGGCCGGTTGTTCGACGCGGGGTCGTATTCGCAGGCGATCACGCAGTACGAAAAGTTTGTCGCCGATTTCCCCCGGCACTCGGATGTCAGCCAAGCCCGGGTTCGGCTGGAGATGTCCAAGCTGTGGCGCGACACGACCGGCCGCAGCGACTTCACGACCGCGCTCGCTACGGCTCAGGCGACGACTGCCGCGATTCAGGACGAGCCGGCCTTCAGCAGCGAAGGGGAGTCGGGGGGCGGAAGCCTCTCGCAAGCGAAGAGCGAGCTTTCCGAGTTGCTCGCCAAGATCGCCACGGGGCTGGCGGCCCAGGCTGAACAGGCGACCGAGCCCGCGGAGATTCGCCAGCTCATCGACTCCTCAAAGAGCGCGGTCGGGCTCTGCATGAACACCAAGTTCGTCCCGCAACGGCTGCGGCTGGACAGCGAGTTGGAATCGGTTCGCGAGACGCTCGAGCGCGTCCAGCGGCGGCTCACCCGCAACGAGGATCTTGCGCAGACGATCGCCGCGATGGACGCCGCGATCAAGGCCGCCGACCCCGCCGCGGCGTTCACGGCCCACAAGGAACTGCTGGCCACCTACCCGATGTTGGTGACCGACGAACAATTGGGGGCGAAGGTCCGCGAAGTGTCGGCCGCGGAGCAGGCCTTGGTGAAGTTCACCGCCGAGCCCCGCGCCGCCGAAACCGCCGAGCGCCCCGCTCCCCTGGCCGCCGCGATCGCTCTGGCCGAGCGACTAAGCTCTGCGGGCCCCAGCGGCGAGACGGGCGCGATCGCCGTGCGGATCGACGGCGTGCTCTACGGCCTGTCGGCCAGCGACGGGACCCTGCTGTGGCGTCGGCCGGTCGGCGTCGGCGGGACCGCCTTCGCGGGGCCCGACGATCTGCAGATCGCCGTCGACTCGCTTCATCAGGAGGTCGTCGCCGTGGACGGCTCTTCGGGCAAGCTCGCGTGGCGCCAACCGCTGGGGGAAGCCCTCGGTCAGGGCGCCCTGCGTGACGCGACGCTGCTCGTCCCCGGCGCGTCGGGCAAGTTGTACGTCCTTGACGCCGTCAGCGGCGAGTTGCGCGGCCACGTCCAATTCAGCCAGCCGATTCGCATTCCCCCGGCGTTCAGTCCCCGCGGCGACCGAGTCTATGTCGTCGGCGATTACTCGAATCTTTATACGCTCGACGCGCAGACCCTGTCGTGCTTGGGAGTCTACTTCGTCGGACACGCCAAAGGGAGCGTGCAGGCCCCGCCGCTGCCGGTGCTCAACAAGGTGCTCGTCGCCGAGAACGCCGGGGTCGAGACGTGCCAACTCCACGTCGTGGGGCTCGACAAACGGCAAGCGGCGATGCAGCCCGTGACGGTGTTGCGGTTGAAGGGCCCCGTCGTTACGCCGCTGTTGTCGGCCGGGCGTCGATTTGCGGCGCTCACCACGTTGGGCGAGGTCGCGGTGTACGAAGCGGGCGCCGGCGACGACGCGGCGGCGATCACGCAACTCGCCAAGCGAGACGCGAACCTCGCCGCATCGATCGCGCCGTTCGGGATGCTCGTCGAGGGGACTCAGGAGTCGCACCTGTGGGTCGCCGCGGGCAACTTGCAGAAGTTCGCGGTCCAACCGACCGGCAATCGGCTGCCGGTCCGCACGCTGCCGCGCGACTATCCTGGAGACGTGTTCGATCAGGCGTTGCTCCGAACCGGCGAAGTGCTGATCCATGTGCGGCGTCCGCAAAACGGCGGAGGCGCGATCGTCGAAGCCCTCGATCGCGACACCGACAAGACGCTGTGGGAGACGCGGTTGGCCGCTCCCGCCGCGGGCGCCCCGGCGGTCGATCCGCAGGGGTTGCGGATCTCGGCGGCCAGTTCCGCGGGGGGCGTGTACCTGCTCGATCGTCAATCGCTCGGCCGCCGCGTACAAGATCGCCCGCTGCGGGCCGAGGGTCCCGGCGGACAGGTCGCCCTGGACGAGTTGGTCGACCTGGGCGGCGGCCGCATGGTCGCCGGCGCCGTGGGAGCCAAGACGCTGCTTCTATTCCGCCCCGATGCCCCGCGCGATTCGCTGCTGCCGTTGCCGTTGCCGGCCGCGCTGGCGTGCGAACCGATTCCCTGGGGAGAAGGGGTCGTCGTCCCCACGCAAATCGGCCAAGTGTTTTGGTTGAGCGCCGTCGATGGCGGACAGCTGGCCGCGCCCTTCCAACCGCGGATGGAGCCGGGCCAAGACGTCGCTTGGTTGGCGCCGACGGCCGTCCCCGGCAGCGAGCTCCGGTTCGCGATCAGCGACGGCGCGAAGAAACTGTATCTCGTCGGCGTGCAAGGCGTCGGCGCTCAGGCGGCGCTGGCGGTTGCGGCGGAGGTCGAACTCGGCGAGGCGTCGCTGGAAACTCCGCTCGCGGCGATTGCAGGCCGCATTGTCGCGGGCGACTCCCAGGGGAATCTGGCCGCGTTTGACGCCGCGACTCTCGCCCCGGCTGAGCCGACGTCGCTCGGCGGACGGATTACCTGGGGACCCTTCCCGCTCGGCCCCCCCGGGGGCGCCGCCGAAGCGGTGTTGGCGGCTCTTGATTCCGGGGAAGTCGTGGCGATCTCGCCGA
This sequence comes from Pirellulales bacterium, assembly GCA_019636345.1. Lineage (NCBI taxonomy): Bacteria > Pseudomonadati > Planctomycetota > Planctomycetia > Pirellulales > Pirellulales bacterium. Next base: position 56,213 of record JAHBXQ010000011.1, read on the forward strand.
CGGCCGGCGTCGCGTGGCGGCAGCAGGTCGCCGGGCAACTCGGCGGGCGACCGCTGGTCGAGGGCGACGGCGTCTGGCTGCTCGACGTCGAGGGCCGCCTGATTCGGCTCGCCCTGAAAGACGGCCAGGAATCGGTGCGCATCGAGCTGGATGAGCCGGCCGTCTTCGGCCCGGTCCCCTTCGGCCCGCGATTGGTAGTCGCCGGCAGCGACGGGGCTCTTTTGGTCGTCAATCGACCGTGAGCGACGCAATACCCGCCGGACTTCGCCCGATACGACGCACGAACACGACTCGACGGCAACAATGAGCCTGAGCTTCCGACAGACCGACGCCCTGGCGCCCGCGCGAAGACTGCGATTCGCGCTGGCGAGCGCGTGCGCCTTGATTGCGCTTGTCGTCGTCGGAACGAGTCTCGCCGCCGAAGATGCCGGCGAGGATGCCGCCGGCGAGTCGATCGAAGTGCCGCAGCGGCTGCTTGATCGCCCGCCGTTCGATCGCGTGACGCTCGACGCGGCCAGCCAGGGAGCGGTCATCGAGTCGGTGCTGCTGGACCTGCCCGATCGCCGCAAGCTGCGACCGTTTCCCCAGCAAGGCTCGCTGAAGATACGCCGACTCAGCAATCCCTCGACCCCGTACGAAGCGTCGTGGTCCGCGATTGCGAAGATCGAGCTGTACGAAGAGATGCTGCTGGCGGAGGCGCAACGGCTGACCGCCGCCGGCGCATTGACCGAAGCGTTCGAGTACTTCGGATTCCTGCTGAAGAACTACCAGGATTTGCCGGGGATTGAAGACGCTGCCCAAGATCACCTGTGGCAGGACGCGGCCGCGTCGTTCCGCGAGAAGCGGTTGGAGGACGCGCTGGCCAGTCTGCTGGCCCTCTACGATCGCAATCCGGCACACTCCCGGCTGGCGGGCGCCGTCGACGCGGTGAGCGACGTGCTAGTCACCCAGCGGTTAGCCAAGGGAGATTTCGCCTCTGCACGCACTGTGATCGACATGCTCGAGGCGTCGTTTCCCCAGGCGAAGCTCGCCAGCGTGGCCAAGTGGCGCCGCAAGTTCCGGGACGATGCGGCGACCGAGCTTGCCCGCGGACGACAGGCGATGGCCGCCGGGGAGTTCGCCGCGGCGCGAGCAGCCGTCACCCACGCCAGGGCGATCGACCCGGGAATCGAGGGCGCCGCGGCGCTGCTCGCCAAGATTCAGGACGCGGCGCCCGAGATTCGCGTCGGCGTACTGCAGGGGGCCCAGGTCGACGCCGGGGCGAATCCGTTGGAATGGGCGATCGTGCGCGCCCGGGGGCTCACCGACCCGCAGTTGATCGAGATGCCCTCGTTCAGCGCCGAAGGGGGGGACTATGAATCTCCCTGGGCCAAGATCGACACCGACGACGAGGGGGTCGTCACTACTCTCTTGGCCGGCGAGTCGGGGCGCCGCTACGGCATCACGGCCGCGGCGATCGCTCGCCGGTTCTTGGCGATGGCTCGACCGGAGGGTGGATTCTACAGCGATGGATTCGCCGCATTGGCCGCCGCGGTTGACAGCGAGGGGGACGAAGTTCGCATCACTTGGCGGCGGCCCCATATCCGCCCGGCCGCCTTGCTCACGACTCCGCTGCGGGGGCTCGGAGGACCGGCGGCGGCCGAATTGTGGTTTGAACGCGACGCCGAACACGGCATGCCTGCTGAGGCGCGCTATGCCCGGGCGGCGATGACGGATGAATCGCCCGGAGCGTCGACGGTCCCGCGCTACATCGTCGAACAGGCGTTCGACGACGACGAGGGGGCCGCCGCGGCGCTCGCCGGCGGTTCGATCGATTTGCTCGACCGGGTCCCGCCGTGGCAGGTCGAACGTCTGACGCGGGCCGACGGCGTGCGGGTGGGTCGATACCGGTTGCCGACGGTGCACGTGCTGCTGCTGAACTACGACAATCCGCTGTTGGAACTGCGGGAGTTTCGGCGGGCCCTCTGCTACGGCACGGATCGTCAAGGGATCGTCCGCGACCTGCTGCTGGCGGGACGCGAGCAGATCGGGTTCCGCGTCCTCAGCGGGCCGTTTCTCGCCGGCGAGAACTCGACCGACCCGATCGGATACGCCTATCTGGAGCAACTCGCCCCCCGGCCGTACGAGCCGCGGTTGGCCTCGGTGTTGGCGTCTGTGGCACGGGGAGCGCTGGCCAAGCGGAGCGCCGCAAGCGATGCCGCTTCGCAGTCCGCGGAAACCGATGACGCGGCGACCGACGAGGACGACTCGAACTCCTCCGAAGAGTCCGAGGAGAACGGCGACGACAAGCCTGCGGCTGCGCCCCCGACCCCGCTGCGGCTCGTTCATGCCGGCGATCCGGTCGCTCGGCTGGCGTGTCAGTCGATCAAGAGCCAGCTCGATCAAGTCGGCATTCCCGTCGAACTGATCGAAATCGGCAGCGAAGAGGATACGGGCGCCGACGGCAAGTACGACCTCGTCTACGCCGAGTTGGCGATGTGGGACCCGATCGTCGACGCCCGGCGATTGCTCGGTCCGCGCGGCATCGCGGGGCAGTCCTCGGCCTACATGAGCCTCGCGCTCGATCGGCTGGAACGCGCGGAAAACTGGTCGCAGGTCATTCAACGGGCAAAGGAACTCCATCGGATCGCCCATTACGATCTGCCCGTGATCCCGTTATGGCAGACGGTCAACTACTACGCCTACCGCGACTGGCTGCAGGGAGTCGGCGAAGGACCGGTGACGCTCTACCAGAATCTGCCGCAGTGGCGCAAATCGTTCGCCGAGGGGGACCAGCCATGAGCCGTTCCCTCCGCCGCATTGCTGGCGTCGCGCGACTTGTCTTGCTGCTCGCGGCGGCGTTTGTTGCGCGATCGACCGATGCCCTCGAGCAGAAGTTCTGGGGCGTTACGCCGTACCGCGTCCGGGTCGAGGTCGCGGTCGACGCTGCGCTGCGGCCTGAGCCGCAGTTGGCGGAGCGTCTCGCGGCGGAACTCGCCGAGCGGATCGACGGAGCGATTGGGCCGTTGTGGCGACTGGAGATCGTCGCGACCGAAGGGCCGCGCCGCTGGTCGATCCTCCGCGAACTCGACGCGATCGACCGACGCGAGCCGACCGTGCCGGATCTCGCCGTCGACAAGCTGCTGCTGTTGGCGGTTCGCGCCGAGCGGAGCGGCTGGCGAATTGCGGCACGAGAATACGACGACTACCTCCGCCGGTGGGGCGAGGTCGGCGAGCGTACGGCGCCGCAGCGCGAGCTTTTGGGAGAAACCTGTTTCGAGCAGTTGGTCGCCGTGTTTTCGCCGTTGCTGTTGGTGCGCCCCCTGGACGAGGACGACGAGCGTGTCGAGCTCCTTCCTCGCGGGCGCGAGTTGCCGACGCCGGCGGGCGAAGCGCTGTTTCTGCGCCCCGGTCAACCGCTGCAACCGCTCATTCGTCGCACCGATCGCGCGGGCGAGTTGCTTCCCGACGGCGTGTCGAACGTTCCGTGGACCTATCTCGAAGCGATCGAGCCGCAGACCGACGGCAGTTGGCTGGCCGAGGTTCGGTCGGGGATTCGACGGCCGTTCCGGGCCCGGCGTCGCGGCCAGTTCGAGCAACTGGCGGTCGGGTTGCGCCCCTCCGGCGACTCGACCACGGTGCGTTTCTACGCCCGCAACAACCCCGCGACGGGGCTCGCCGGCTACGAAGTCTTCCGCAAGCTGCCCGGCGACCAGGGGACGGAACTGGTCGGCGTGACCAACCGCGACGGCGAGGCCACGATCCCCCGCTATGCCGAATCGGTGTCGACGTTGTTCCTGCGCAGCGACGGGCAGTTGCTGGCCCGTATCCCCGTCGTGTCAGGGACCGCGACGCGGGTCGAGGCCCCCATTGCGGACGACGGCGCCCGGTTGCGGGCCCAGGCCGAGTTGCGAACCGTGCGCGAGGACCTGATCGATTTGGTCGCCCGGCGCGCGATCCTCATGGGGCGGGTCCGGGCTTATCTCAACGGGGGACGCCTCGACGACGCCAAGCGGTTGATGACGGAGCTGAGCGGCTTGGCGACCGTCGCGGAGTTCAGCAGGCGGATCGACGTCTCGCAACGAGCCAACCGCTCCCCCGATCCGCAGGTGCAGGAGCGAATCGACGCGATGTTCGCCGACACGCGCTCGCTGCTCGCAAAATTCCTGAGCATGAAGCAGATCACCGAGCTGCAAGCTGAAGTGAACCAAGCGAGCGCGGCGGCGGCGACGGAGTGAGCGCCTCCCTGCCGGCACGCGCGATCTCTTGGCAATGCACTTCAGATTCGCCGCAACAAGGCGCGAAAGGTTCCCCAGGGGTTGCGGTACGGTCCTGAGCGAGCTGACCGACAGGCGATCGGTCATCGCCCCATGCCCACCCACAACGCCGCTCCGATCCCCGTGGCGATCGCGGCGAACAGCAGCAACCGGGCCAGCGGGCTGAGGAGCCGTTCCTTCGGCTCTAAGGGCGACCCGGCCGACTCGCCGACCGCGGCCGGCGACGCCGCACTTCCCTGCGGTCCTGAGCCCTCGACTCGCGTTCGCGAGCCGCTGGCAACAGGCGTGCCGCCGCCCCAGGAAGAGGGGGTCGCGTCGACCCCCTCGGCGGGCAGCGTGTCGGCCAATCCCGCGGTGATCAGCGATCGTTCCTGCTGCTCGCCGGCGCATTGCCCCAAGGCCTGCAATCGGCGTTCGTCCAGCCGCTCGGTCCATGGCCGCAATCGTTCGACGACCTCGGCCGCCGTGGCGATCCGATCCTCGGGACGCTTGCGGGTCATCGCGGCGATCAGATCCATCAGGTCGTCGTGCACGGCCGAGTTGAACCGCCGGGGCGTGATCGGCAACTCCTCGACGTGCCGCCGCAGCTTCTCGCTGGTGCGACCGCCGGGGAACGGCACCTTGCCGGTGACGGCGTAATACAGCGTGCACCCCAGCGAATAGACGTCGCTTACCGGGCGAACCGCCTGGGGGGAGAGGACGCACTCGGGGGCGAGGAAATCCGGGGTCCCGACGATGTTGCTCCGCTCGGCGGCGGGGGCGGGTTCGGCGTCGTTGGCGAACGCGGCGAGTCCCAGATCGGTCAGTTTCGTGCGGCCCTCGGGCGTCACCAGCAGGTTGCCCGGCTTCACGTCGCGATGCACGAGCCCTCGTTCGTGGGCGTAGGCGAGCGCCTCGGCCGCTTGGGCGATGACCCACGCCGCCTGTTCGTCGTCAAGCGGACCGTGATGCCGCACGAGACGCCGCAAGTCGGACCCCGGCACGTACTCGGTGACGAGATAATACGTCTCCCCGTCGCGATCGGCGAACGACAGCCGCACGAGGTTCGGGTGATCGAGCTGCGCCTGGGCGCGGATCTCGCGACAGAAACTGGCGATCGACATGGGCGTCATCTGCGATCGGGGCAAGACTTTGATCGCCTCGATGCGGCCTAGCAGTTGGTGCTCCCCCTTGAACACGTACCCCATGCCGCCGCGGCCGATCGCGTCGAAGATGCGGTAGGGCCCCAGGGTGAACTTGGTGCGACCCTGACGCAGCTGCTCGGCTTGCCAGCGGTTCACGAAGCCCAAAGCGACGAGGTGCTCGGCCAGCAGTTCGTCGGTGACGTCGTTGAGACACCGATCGCCCCCCGCCGAGCCGGCCACCAGCGCATCCCACGCCCGGTCGATTTGCGCCTGGGTCAAGAGCCCGCTGGCCAGACCGGCCTGTTCGAGGAGTGAATGAGGCGAGGAGCTCACGGGCAAAGTCGCACCGGGACGAAGGAATCGCGCCGCACCGCCGGCGGCGCGATCAAGTGTACCTCGCCTCGGACGGCTCGGCAAAACGGGGCTACTCCTCGAAGCCGTCCAGCAGCGCAGCGGCGTCGCGCCGTCGCCGCCACGAGCGCGGCAGCGGGGCGAGGATCTCCAGCGGCTCGCGCCGCACCGGATGTTCCAGCGCGAGGAACCTCGCATGCAGCGCGATTCCCTCCGGAAACGGCTCCGTGCTGCCGTACTTGCGGTCCCCAAGGATCGGCCAACCCGCCTTAGATAGTTGCACGCGAATCTGATGCTTGCGACCTGTCTCCAATTCGATCTGCACGTGCGTCAGTTCTCCGCGGGAAGCGAGCCGGCGATACGCCAAGCGAGCCAGTCGGGCGTCGGGACACGCGGCATGCGTCGCATGAACCCGGCGATGGCGCTCGTCGTGCCGCAGGTAGTGTTCGAGCTCGCCCGCCGCCGGTTCGACTTCGCCCGCGACGATCGCCCAGTAGATCTTGTCGACCCGGCGTGAACGAAACGCTTCGCTCAGCCGAGCCGCCGCCTTGGAGGTCTTCGCCAACAGCGTGACGCCGGTCACCGGGGCGTCGAGCCGGCTGACGATCCCCAGGTAGACGTTCCCCGGCTTCTGATACGCCTGCTTGAGATAGTCCTTGGCGATCGTCAACAGGCTCGCCTTGTCCTCGCTCACCCCCATCGTGGGGAGCATTGCCGGCTTGTTGACGGCCAGCAGATGGTTGTCCTCGTACAGAATGTCCAGCGGTGCAGGCATGTCGATCGACGGGCAAGAAGAAGTTCGGCGCCCGGGGGAGAGCGTCGTCGCGGGCTATGCGCTACAATGCGTTTGCTCCCCGCAGCTTACCCCAAGCTCGGGCGAAGCGAAGCGGTCGATCGGCGCCAAACCCGATCCGTCCCCCGAACCGGCGGTCCATGGCCGTCAGCCAGTTGCAGATCTGCTTGGGAGACCATGCCGAATTTGCCTTCCTTGATTCTCGCCAGCGGGTCGCCTCAGCGTCGACGGCTGATGGCCGAGGCGGGCTATCGGTTTACAGTGATGCGGCCCGACGACCACGTCGAGTGCGGCATCTGCTCGACCGGCGGTCCCGCGGCCCTGGTCGCCGAGTTGGCCGCGGAGAAAGCGGCGCACGTCGCCGCTCGGCTGGCGCAGGGCGAGCTTCCTTGGTCCGATGACGGACAAACCTCCGTGTCGGTCGTCGCCAATCAGGCCGCATCAGCCTTGATTGTCGCCTGCGACACGGTCGCCGAATGCGAAGGCCATATCCTGGGCAAACCCCATGACGAGGCCCACGCCGCCGACATGTTGCGCCGCTTGCGCGGCAATCGCCACCGCGTGTACAGCGGATTATGCCTCTGGCCGTGGGGGGGACCCGACGCCCCAGTCCCTGTGACGCGGTTGGCGGTCTCGGAACTGTTCATGGAGTCGATTTCCGAGGACCAGCTCGAGGAGTATCTCGCCAGCGGCCTGTGGGAAGGCAAGGCGGGCGCCTTCGGCTACCAGGACCGCCACGGCTGGCTCCGTCTCGACAGCGGCAGCGAGTCGAACGTCATCGGTCTTCCGCTGGAACTGCTGGCCGAAATGCTCGCCGACCACGATCGGTCGCTCTCGGGAGAGCGGGAGAGGTGACGCCTCGCTTCCTCCTTGCTCCAGCCGGTTCGACCCCTGCCAAGCGCAGGCTGACGTTTCGATCCGAACTGTCAGCTGATTGCCCCTGCGGATATACTCTCGACAGCACAGTTCCTCTGCTCGTTCTTGCCCCATGACGGACGTCGGCGGTCATCCATGAAGGTCAAAGTCGGAGTTGTCGGCGTCGGGTCCGACTGGGAGTCGCGGCGATTGCCGGCGTTGCGGGCGTTGCCGGACCGATTCGAAGTACGGGCCGTGTGCGACCCGGTCGGCCACCGTGCCGCCCAGGCCGCCCGCACGTTGCAGGCCGACGTTCATGACGGATTCCGGACGTTGATCGCGCGGGACGACGTCGAGGCGATTTTGCTGTTCGCCGACGAGTGGTACGGCGCGCTGCCGCTTTACGCAGCGTGCGAAGCGGGCAAGGGGATCTACTGCGCCGCCGCCCTGGAGTTGCGCGACGAGGAGGCCGCCGACCTCCGCGACCAGGTTCGTGAGTCGGGGGTCGCCTTCATGGCGGAGTTTCCCTGTCGGCTCTCTCCTGCGACGTTGCGGCTCAAGGAGCTGATCGCCACGAAGCTCGGCCGGCCGCGGCTGCTGTTCTGCAATCGTCGCCAGTTGGTCGGCTCGACCCCCGCCGACACCGAACCATGCGAGCACGACCTCATCGAACTGATCGATTGGTGCCGGTACATGGTCGACGACGAGCCGTCGTCGCTGTTGGCGTCGATGCACTGCAGCGCCAAGGGACCGTCGGATTACTTTTCGCTGAGTCTCGACTTCTCCCCGGTCGGCGACGTGGGAACAGGACCGCTGGCGATCATCGCGTGCGGCGAGTACGTCGCCCCGCAATTCGACGAATCGCTCGCCTATCGTCGCCCCGCCGACATGAAGGTCGTTTGCGAACGAGGGATCGCATTTCTTGACTTGCCGTCGACCTTGATCTGGTTCAACGACGCGGGACAGCACTTCGAGCGGCTCGAACACGAGCGCCCCGTCGGCGAGCAGATGCTGCTCCACTTCCACCGGGCCGTGGAAAGTCTCGTCCTCAAAACGGCGAGTCTGGAAGACGCCCACCGCGCGATCGCGATCGCCCACAAGGCCCGCCTGTCGGCCCGCAACGGCCAGCGGGCGCTGTGCTAAGATTCGGGCCCAGGGTTGCCCGGTGAAACTCGGGCGAAGGCGCAAAGCCCGGCGCAGGTTGAGATCAGAAAGCCACGCCAAGCTTTGCGCCTTAGCGCCTTTGCGTGATTCTCCTAGCGCAAATGCTTGCGGGTTCGGCGCAGTTTTTTGCGCGGAATCGTCCCGTGTCGCCTGCCCGGAGGCGTGGCGGCGTCTCGTCGCCGGGGAGGTGATGAGTTATCTTGAGGGGCTGTCGTCGCCGCGATGGCGATTCCTCCCCGCACAGCCCTCCGCACGCCTTGCCATGTCGACCGTTTCTCAGGATCTCTCGCAACTGACGATCAACACGATTCGCACACTGTCGATGGACGGCGTGCAGGCGGCTAACTCAGGGCACCCAGGGACCCCGATGGCCCTGGCGCCGGTCGCCTATCAGGTGTGGACCGAGGCGTTGCGGTTCGACCCCGAGGCGCCTCGGTGGCCCAATCGCGATCGGTTCGTTCTGTCGTGCGGCCACGCGTCGATGCTGATTTATTCGCTGTTGCATCTGGCGAGGGTGAAGAAGCTCGACGCCGCCGGCGCCCCGACCGACGAACTGGCGGTGACGCTCGAGGATCTCAAAAGCTTCCGGCAATGGGGAAGCCGCACCCCAGGGCATCCCGAGTTCGGGCACACCTACGGCGTCGAGACGACGACCGGCCCGCTGGGCCAAGGTTGCGGCAACAGCGTCGGCATGGCGATCGCCTCGCGCTGGCTCGCGGCCAACTACAACAAGCCGGGCTTCGATCTGTTCGACTTCAACGTCTATGCCCTCTGCGGCGACGGCGACATGATGGAAGGGGTCACTTGCGAGGCCGCTTCGCTTGCCGGGCATTTGAAGCTCTCCAACCTCTGCTGGATCTACGACGACAACAAGATCACGATCGAGGGCGCCACGACCCTTGCATTCAGCGAGGACGTCGCCACGCGGTTTGAGGGGTTGGGATGGAACGTCGTGCGGGTCGACGACGCGAATGACTTGGGCGCCTTGAGCGGCGCGCTGGCCAGTTTCGCCAAGTGCGACGACGCCCCCACGTTGATCATCGTGCGGAGCGTCATCGGCTACGGAGCCCCGAAGAAGGCCGGCACCCACGGCGCCCATGGCGAGCCGCTCGGCCCCGACGAGGTCCGAGCGACCAAGGCCGTGTACGGCTGGCCGGAGGATGCCCAGTTCTTGGTCCCGCCCGAGGCGCCGCAGCAGTTCGCCGAGACGCTGGGGCAACGGGGCGCCAAGGGTCGGCAGGCGTGGGAGAAGCTGTTTGCCGAGTACAAGAAGCGGCACCCGGAGCTGGCCGAGCAAATCACGCTGATGCAGTCGCGGGAACTGCCGGCCGAATGGGACGCCGACCTTCCCGAGTTTCCCGCTGATCCCAAGGGCGCCGCGACCCGCGCCACGGGCGGCAAGGCGCTCAACGCCTTCGGCAAGAAGATCCCCTGGCTTGCCGGCGGTTCGGCCGACTTGGCCCCCTCGACCAAGACGCTGCTCGAGTGGCCCGAAGCGGGGCACTTCGGCCCCGACAACTACGCGGGCCGCAACTTCCACTTCGGCATCCGCGAGCACGCGATGGCCGCCGCGGTGAACGGAATGTGCCTGTGCGGCATTCGCGGTTATGGCGCCACGTTCTTCGTGTTCAGCGATTACTGCCGGCCTTCGATCCGGCTCAGTTCGATCATGAACCTGCCGGCGTTGTACGTGTTCACGCACGACTCGATCGGCGTCGGCGAGGACGGCCCGACCCATCAGCCGGTCGAACAACTCGCCGCGGTGCGGGCGATCCCCGGCGTTGTCGTGCTGCGTCCCGGCGACGCGAACGAGTCGGTCCAGGCGTGGCGTGCCGCGCTCAAGGAAACGCATCGGCCCGCCCTGTTAATCCTCACCCGACAGAACATGCCGACGTTCGACCGGACCAAGGTTGCATCGGCCGAGGGGGTGTTGCGCGGCGGTTACGTGTTGTCCGACGCCCCCGACGGCAAGCCGCAGGTCGTGCTCATCGGCACGGGAAGCGAGCTGTCGCTGGCGGTGGCGGCCCAGGAGAAGCTCGCCGCCGAGGGGATTACGTCCCGGGTCGTCAGTCTTCCCTCGTTCGAGTTGTTCCAGGACCAGGACGCCTCCTACCGCGAGTCGGTCCTCCCCGCCGCGATCAAGGCCCGCGTCGCCGTCGAGGCGGGCATTCGCCAAGGCTGGGACCGATACCTGGGGGACCAGGGCGAGTTCGTCGGGATGCACGGCTTCGGCGCCTCGGCCCCGGCGGGAACCGTGTACGAGAAGATGGGGATCACCGTCGACGCCGTCGTCGCCGCGGCGAAGAAATCGCTCCAGGGGTAAAGTCCCTTTGCCCCGGGCGGTTCGCGAATCGTTGCCGAGGAACCGATTTTGCGCAGGCCCGGCAGTTTCTCTAGCTTGCCGCGCCATTGACTCCCCCTCCCTGCCCTGCCACGCTATTTGTTCGGTGCGGAGGCCTCAATCGGTCTCGCTGGCGTATTCGGAATCGTTGTGCGGAGGTCCATGATGCAGGCGTGTTTCGCGGTGTTGGCGCTCTTGTTGTCCAGTCAAGTCCAAGGAGGACGCTACGACGCCGAGCCGGCCGCCGAAGCTGCGGCCACGCCTGAGACCGCGGTCCCCGATCCCGCCGCTCCTGCTGAGCGGCCGCAGTTCCAGTACGTCGACCAGCCGCAGGGCGCCCCTGCGGGCAACGTCCTGCGAGCGCAGCCGACGCCGCAGCCGACGCTTCCCGCCGGTTTCACGCCGCACGCTTCCTCGGCCGGAAACTTCAACGAGGAGCTCGTGCAGCCTTCGGTGACGCCGCTCGACGCCCAGGCCGACAGCGCCGCCGCCGTCTCGCGGCCGCGCGAGTTGATGCAACTCGTCCTGGAGACGCCCCCGACGGGAAGCCAGCTTGCCGGCACGCCGATCGAGTTGATGACCGCGGTCGCCGGCGCTACGGGCCGTCGCGAGCAGACGCAGCTCGCTACGGCGTATTGGGACCTCTCGGCCGCTGTGGCCGACTACTATCTCGCGCTGCAGGAGTCCGCGGAGCTGCGCTCACTGGCTGCCGGAATTGCGGCGCCGAACGAGTCGTGGAATCGCGCTGCGGGTCAGTTGCAGGTTCGCTTGGCGACCGCGCTGAAGCGGGCCCAAGCCGCTCAGTCGCGGCTGCAGGGTCTCATGGGTCCCGCTGCCGGAGACCGCGTGCCGTTGCCCGCCGACGCTCCGCACGCCGGGCGCTACGACACGCGCTACGAGGAGATCTTCGCGGATCGCGACGATCCCGCGGCGCTGCAGTTGCATGATCTGATCCCCGCTGAGTTCGACAACATCTCGCGGCTGTGCGACGCGGTAGTCGAAGCCGACCTGTGGCTGCAGCGCGGTCCCGGCTCCGCGAATGATCCCGGCGGCGAGCATGTGCTGCGAGCCCATGAGCTGCTGTCGCTCCGTCGTCGCGAGTTCGTCGAGGCGGTGCGGCAGTACAACCAGCACATCGCCGAGTACAGCGAGCTGGCCACTCCGGGCCGCGTCGAGACGCGGCGTCTGGTGGCGATGTTGATCAAGACCTCGACGACGGCCGGCTCGGCGCCTGTCGGCGGACGTTTCGACGCTGCGGTTCAGGGGGCCAGCGCCTCCGAGCCGATGCTCGCCAACGACGCCGCCGAGGCGGAGCGGCTCCCCGCAGTCCCTCCGACCTACGCTTCCGAACAGGACGCCCCGCAACAGGCGGCGCCCGAGGCGGAAGAGACGCGAGTTCGCCGTCCGATCCTCGACAATCTGCGAGATCGCGAGCACTCGATCCTGCGCCGCCCGTTGAACCGGCTTCGCGGCGACCGTCGCGGCTAGGGTTCGCAGGGCGTCATCCATGATCGCTCCTCCGTCGCCGTCGAGCGCCTCCCCGGTCGTCGTCGCGGCGCCGTTTTACATCGGCTCGCTCAAAGTCGACCCGCCGATCCTGCAGGCCCCGATGGCGGGGTTCACGAACTTCGCCTTTCGGCAGATCGTGCGCGAGTTCGGCGGCGTCGGGCTGTTGGCCACCGAGATGGTCAACGCTCGCGGGTTCGTCTGGCTTGACGAGCAGGAGGCCGAGCACCCCGACCGGCTGTGGGGCGTGGCCGACGAACCGCGCCCGCTGGCCGTGCAGATCTGGGACAACGAGCCGGAGACGCTCGCCAAGGTCGGGGCCCGGCTGGCCGGCGAATACCGCGTGAGCGTCGTCGACATCAACTTCGGCTGCCCCGTGCGGCAGGTCACGCAGAAGGCCCATAGCGGGTCGTACCTGTTGAGTTTCCCCGAACGGATGGGGGCGATCATCGAGCAGGTGGTCGCAGCCTGCGCCCCGACGCCGGTCACGGCGAAAATTCGCCTGGGGTGCGCCCGCGATCGGATCAACGCGATCGACGTCGCCCAGGTGGTCGAAGGGGCCGGCGCCGCGGCGCTGACCGTCCACGGTCGCACGGCGGCCGACATGTTTCGCGGCTCGGCCGATTGGGATCAGATCGCGGCAATCAAGCCGCATCTCAAGCGGATTCCGCTGATCGGCAACGGCGACCTCGACGCGCCGCAGAAGGTGGTCGACGCCTTTCGCCGGTACGACGTCGACGGGGTGATGATCGCCCGGGCGGCGCTGGCCAAACCGTGGCTTTACGCCCAAGCGGCGGCCGCGGTGCGCGGTGAGCCGATCCCCCCCGAGCCGACGCTCGCCGAGGAGCGCGCCCTGCTGGTCCATCACTTTGCGCTGGTGCGGGCGCGATTCGGCGACGAGCGAGCCTGCGTGCTGATGCGCAAATTCGCCTGCTGCTACGCCCAAGGTCGCCCCGGCGCCCGGGAGTTTCGCAAGCAGATCGCCGTGATCGAAACGCCCGAACGATTCTACGACGTCGTCGAGCGCTGCTTCCCCCGCGATTGAGCGGTCCGCGGAGCCATGTCGGTCTCCAACGCCAGTGCGTGCAGCGAGCGTTGGATGTCGCGCAGGAAAAACAGGATCGCCGCGCCCACCGAGCCGAGGCAGCCCACAAACAGCCCGCCGACTAGCGGGGCTGCCTGCCACCGCATCACCGCGGCGAGGAACAGCACGATGACGAGCATCGCGGCCAGCAAGGCCGACGAGGCGGCCAGAAAGATCGCCGTCCGCAGCAGTCTTGCTCGGATCCAGAGGATTCGCAGTTGAGCGTCGTTCTTGGCTCGATCGCCGTGAGCCTGACGGTTGAATTCGATCAACTCGCGAGTCCGGTCGATGACCCGACCGAACCGATTGGTCATCGTCAGCAGCAACAGGCCGACTGCGGAGATCAAGATCGCCGGCCCGACGGCCACTTGGAGGACGGGCGCCAGTTCTTCGAGCGGCATAAGGCGGGGCGGGGTACGGCGGGAGGCGGAGCGGAGTGCGCCGAGACGTGACGCGGCGAATCAATCGGCGTCGTGGGTGTCTCGGGTGTCGATCTCCAGCGGGGCTTTGAGGTGGGATTGAACCACCTCCGCCGGCAGCGTCAGCATCCGCCAGAAGCAGAACCCGGCCAGCGACAGGACGAATCCCAACGAACCGCACATAATGGCCCAACCGGCGGAGGTCATAAGCGGTGCTCCTTGTTCGAAGCTCAGGCGAGGTTGAGTCGCGACCCGGACAGACGGGAAGCGTGTTGGCTAGTGGTCCGAAGACCGTTCCCGCGGCTCATGGCGTTCGGACGTCGACTCCAGTTTCCCCTCGCGCTCCCACCGCTTGCCGGCGATGTGCACGAGGATGAGCAGGAAAACCAACACCGTGGCGATCACCATGACCGCGTACTGCGGCACGCCGGGGGTGCTGAGCGTCTTGGCGTACTCTGGCCCCTGGGTGTAGCAGATGCCCGCGAAAATCGCCAGCAAGTAGACCGGCGTCACGTACTTCAACACGTACTGCACGATCCGCGGCACGCGGATGTGGGCGCCGCGGTGGAGTTCCTTCTCGCCCTCTTCGATTCCCAGGGCCCAGCCGTAGATCAGCGATTGGATCATGGCCAGGATGAAAATCAGCACGGTGCCGACCCAAAAATCGAGCGTGTCGAGGGCCGCGATGTCCTTGGAAAAGAACACGACGAACCCGGTGCCGAAGGCGGCGATCAGCCCCAGCAGCGTCACCGAGGCGTGCCGCTTGAGCCCCAATCCCTCCTCGAAAAAGGCGATCACCGGTTGCAGCATCGAGACGCTGCTGGTGATGGCCGCGAGAAACAACATGAAGAACCAGCAGAAGCCGAAGAATCGCCCGGCGGGCATCTCGGCAAAGACGCAGGGGAGTGCGTGGAATCCCAACGCGAACGACGACCCTGTGCTGTCGCGCATGGTCGCGCCAAGGAAGATAAACGCCGCCGGCAGGGTGATGAGTCCGCCCAGGCAGACCTCGAAAAATTCGTTGACGCTGCTGGCCGCGAGCCCGCTGAGGGCAATGTCGTCGTCCTTCTTAAGATAGCTCGAGTAGTTGACGATGATCCCGAAGCCGACCGAGAGGCTGAAGAAGATTTGCCCCGAGGCGGCGAGCCATGTCTTGGGATTCCAGAGCTCTTCGGGCTTGGGATTCCACATCTCGCCGAGGCCGGCGATCACCTTCTCGCCGTCGAGCGTCAGAACCCGCACCAAGACGCACAGGGCGCACATCGCCATCAGCGGCATGGCGAACTTGCAGAACGTCTCGATCCCCTTGGCCAGACCGCGGTAGATGAACACGAAGTTCAGCGTGAACACCGCAGCCAAAATGACGACCAGCGAGTTGTTGCCCCCCTCGTAGATGAAGCCGTCGGTCCCGGCGCCGACGAAATCGACGAAGTGTTCCTTGTACGCCGCGGGCTCGCCTTTGATCGACTCCATGTTGCCGACCAGGTAATCCCAGGCGTAGCCCAGGCACCACGCCTCAATGTGGACGTAGTACATGTAGATCACCAGCGGGATCAACAGCGCGATCGAACCGAAGTAGCGAGCCAGCTTGTGCCGCCAGATGACGCTGTAGATCCCCGGGGCCGAGTTGAACCCCTTTCCCCCGCCGTAGCGGCCCATCGTCCACTCGGCCCAGCAGAGAGGGATCCCCAACAAGAGCAGCGAGATGAAGTAGGGGAGCATGAACGCTCCCCCGCCGTTCTGGGCCGCGTTGCCAGGGAACCGGAGGAAGTTCCCCAACCCGACCGCTGACCCCGCCACCGCCAGGATGACCCCGATCCGTGACGCCCACTGGTCGCCGGCCGGTTTGACGCGCGGGGCGGGCTGGTTCGACATCGGCTCGGTCCTTTGCGAAATCACGAGTCCCGGCGACAGGGCGCCGCTGGCGGGTCGTTCCTGCCAAGCGGCGGCGAATCGCTGCTGTCACAAGCGCCGCCCAGGAACTGCAGTCGGCAAGCCGCAGCAGGTCCCTCTTTTATCGAATAAGCTGTTTTCGATCAACAAGTTACGACGTCAAAATAAAACCAGTTGTCTATTTGAAAAATAGGCGGTTGTTAAAAATAGCCACTCCGATATGATTAAACGAACAGCCGGCGAGCGTCTCCGCGGGCGTGGAGGCCCGTGGATTGCGGCTTGAGAGGCGTTACCAGCGATCTGCGATCGCGACCCATGATGTCGGCCGTCAGCGAAACCACCGACCGGACGATCCTCGACCGCCTGCGGCGCGAGCCGACGGCGACCGTGCAGTCTTTGGCCGACTGGCTCGGGGTCACGGCGACGGCTGTCCGCCAGCGGCTGACGCGGCTGATGGACCAGGGGCTCGTCGAGCGGACCGCCGAGGCGGCGGGGCGCGGGCGACCGACGCATTACTACCGAATTACCGACTTGGGCCGTCGCTCGGCCGGGAACAACTACAACGAATTGGCCGTGGCCCTCTGGGAGGAAATCCGCTCCGTGCGCGATCCCGAGGTCCGGCAGGGGCTGTTGCAGCGGATCGCCGTTCGCGTGGCCGACCTGTATCGCGACCAAGTGACGGGCGACTCCGCCGACGAGCGATTGGCGAGCCTCGCTCAGTGGATGTCCGACCGCGACATCCCGTGCGAGGTGGGTCACGATGGCGAAACGCCGGTGATGGCCGCGCTGGCGTGCCCTTACCCCGATTTGGCCGAGCAGGACCGGGGGGTGTGCGCCATGGAGAAGATGGTGTTCGCCGAGTTGGTCGGCGCGGGGGTGAAGCTGAGCGCGTGCCGGCTCGACGGAGCCGATTGTTGCTCGTTCGTCCCTTCGGGCTCGATCGTCGCAACGCCGCAAATCCCCCCGGAAACCCCGCTGGAGAGCGCCTAGTCGCTTGCTAGCTCGAATGTTACGCTGGCTGGGCTACCGACCTTTTCAGGCCGGCCCCCCGTCCCGCGAACAAGGTATTCAGGACCGAGTGCGATGTCGCAACCATGGATTGAAGGGCGTTTCGAGGAGAACGTCATCACGACGACCGTCGAGCAGGCCATCAACTGGGCCCGGCAGTCGAGCGTATGGCCGCTGACCTTCGGACTGGCCTGTTGCGCGATCGAAATGATGGCCGCCGGGGCGAGCCGATACGACTTGGACCGGTTCGGCGCAGGCGCCTTCCGGGCGACCCCGCGGCAGGCCGACCTGATGATTGTCGCCGGGACGGTGACCTACAAAATGGCGAGTCGGGTGCGGCGGCTTTACAACATGATGCCTGACCCCAAGTTCGTCATCGCGATGGGGGCCTGCACGGTCGGCGGGGGGCCGTACTTCAAGTACGGCTATCACGTCGTGAAGGGAGTCGACCTCGTCGTGCCGGTCGACGTCTACGTGCCGGGTTGTCCCCCGCGTCCCGAGGCGCTGCTCGAAGGGCTGATGAGAATCCAGGACAAAATTAAGGGGCATCGCATCGCGAAGCGCGCCGGCACGACCGGTCTGGGTCAGCTTGGCGAGAAGCTCGATGACGAGTTGCCGATTCCCCACCACAGCGGTTACGTGTCGACCGCGATTGACACCGAGCCGCTGCACGACCATCAGAAGATTGCTCCGTAGCGTCGTCCGCTGTTCGTCGGCTCCGTGGAGCCGAACTGTCACGAACGACTTTCGACGCCGATCACCAGTAACCAGTCGCTAAACACCGCCCCCATGCTCGAAACGCTCAAAATCACCGACCTTCATGTCGCCGTCGAAGGGAAGCCGATCCTCCGCGGCGTGAACCTCGTCATCAACCGCGGCGAGGTGCACGCCCTGATGGGCCCGAACGGCTCCGGCAAGAGCACCCTCGGCAACGCGATCATGGGACACCCGAATTACGAGGTGACCGGCGGCGCGATCGAGTTGAACGGCGAGGACGTCCTGGCGATGGACCCCTCGGAGCGCGCTCGGGCGGGCGTCTTCATGGCGTTCCAGCGCCCGATGGCGATCCCCGGCGTGAAGCTCGCCGACTTCCTCCGCCACGCGACCACCAACGTCCGCAACCCGGCCCGCAAGGAAGGGGAGGAGCTGATCCCGATGCGGCAGTTCCGCAAGGAGCTGACCGAGAAGATGGAACAACTGCGGATGGACGTGGACTTTGCCCGCCGCTACGTCAACGACGGGTTTTCGGGCGGCGAGATGAAGCGGGCCGAGATATTGCAGCTCGCCATGCTGCGGCCGAAGTTCGCGATCCTCGATGAAACCGACAGCGGGCTCGACGTCGACGCGGTTAAGCTGGCGAGCCAGAGCATCGCCGAGATCGGGGGCGCCGAGATGGGCATCCTGATCATCACCCACCACGACAAGCTGTTGGAGCACAACGCCCCGGACTTTACGCATGTCATGCTCGGCGGGCGGATCGTCGAAACCGGCGGCGTCGAACTGGCCCGCGAACTGTACACCCAAGGTTACGACCGCATCCGCGCCGCTTACCCCGCCGCCGCGGCCGTAGGCGACGAGATGACGACCGTCGCGACGGCTTGAGAGCTTCGCCGCGCAGTTCGCGGCGAATGCAGAGAGAGAGGCCAAGCAGATCGAAGCGATTCGCTCGCTGAGAACTCTTGGCGCTCCCTGGCGACGGCAAGGTCGCGACGAAGACGAGTTTCCCCCCCCATTTCGCGTAGGCAGCAATCATGGCCACCGACCTGAGCGAAGACGTCCATCCTGTCGCGTTGGGCGAAATCAACAAGTACGATTTCGTGACCCCGGCTCACGACGTGTTCAAGTCGCGCAAAGGGCTTGATCGCGAGATCGTGGCTCAGATTTCCGACATGAAGCAGGAGCCCGCGTGGATGCGCGATTTCCGGCTCCGCTCGCTGGAGATCTTCGAGTCGAAGCCGATGCCCCAATGGGGCGGCGCGATCAACATCGACTTCCAGGACATCTACTACTACCTGAAGCCGACCGAAGGCCAAGGCAAGACCTGGGACGACGTTCCCGCCGAGATCAAGGAAACGTTCGATCGTCTGGGGATTCCCGAGGCCGAGAAGAAATTCCTCGCCGGCGTCAAGGCGCAGTTCGAGAGCGAGGTCGTCTACGGCTCGCTGCAGGAGGACCTCGGCAACAAGGGGGTCATCTTCACCGACACCGATACGGCGGTTCGCGAGCACAGTGACCTGTTGCGGGAGTATTTCGGCAAGATCATCCCGCCGGAGGACAACAAATTCGCGGCGCTCAATTCGGCCGTGTGGTCGGGGGGCTCGTTCATCTACGTCCCCAAGGGGGTCAAGATCGAGTTCCCGCTGCAGGCCTATTTCCGAATCAACGCCGAGCGGATGGGGCAATTCGAGCGGACGTTGATCATCGTCGACGAGGGCGCCGAGGTGCACTACGTCGAGGGGTGCACGGCGCCGATGTATTCGTCCGAGAGTCTCCACTCGGCGGTCGTCGAGGTGATCGTCAAGAAGAACGGTCGCGCGCGATACACGACGATCCAGAACTGGGCGAACAACATCTACAATTTGGTCACCAAACGGGCCGTAGCGTACGAGAACGCTCTGATGGAGTGGATCGACGGCAACCTGGGAAGCCAGCTCACGATGAAGTACCCGGCCGTCTACATGATGGAACCGGGCGCTCGGGGCGAGATCCTGTCGATCGCCTTCTCCTCGAAGGGGCAACACCAGGATGCGGGCGCCAAGGTCGTCCACTGCGCCCCGCACACCAAGAGCCGGATCATCTCCAAGAGCATCTCGAAGAACGGCGGCCGCAGCAGCTATCGCGGTCTGTGCAAGGTCGAGGAGGGCGCCACCGACTGCAAGAGCAACGTTGTGTGCGACGCTCTGATCCTCGACAGCGCCAGCCGCAGCGACACCTATCCCTACATTGAGGTCGAAGAACAGGACGTGCAGGTCGAGCACGAGGCGAGCGTCTCGCGGATCGGCGAAGAGCAACTCTTCTACCTCATGAGCCGCGGGCTGACCGAGGCCGAGGCGAGCTCGATGATCGTCAGCGGGTTCATTGAGCCGTTGATCAAGGAGTTGCCGATGGAGTACGCCGTCGAGATGAACCGGCTGATCGAGCTGCAGATGGAAGGGTCGGTGGGTTAAATCGCCATCGTGATCGGCAAAGGAGTTTAACGGTGAACACCTTCAATCCGCTCGACTTGCTGATCTCCGAACTCTACTCTGTCGACGGGAAAGCCGAGATTGTCGATGGCAGGATCGTCGCTATGAGTCCGACCGGAAGTCGCCCAAGCCGAACGAGCGGTTTGATCTTCGCCAGCCTGTTGGAAGTTGAGGAGACTGCGAACGGTCGGGCGTATCCAGACAACGCCGCGTATATGGTCGACCTTCCCTGCCGGAAGTCTTTCAGTCCCGATGCCTCATTTTTTACGGGGCCCGATTCGGGGATGAAGTTCTTGGAGGGAGCGCCTGACTTTGCCGTCGAAGTTCGTAGTGAAAACGATTACGGTCCTGCTGCCGAACGAAAGATTGCCGCCAAGCGGGCTGACTATTTCGCCGCCGGAACGAAGGTTGTGTGGGACGTTGATTTGCTGAGCGACGAGGTCATTCGTTCTTATTGCAGCCAATCCCCCGATTCGCCCCAGATTTTTTGCCGCGGCGAAGTTGCGCGTGCAGAGTCTGCAGTGCCGGGTTGGATTGTCTCCGTGGATTCCATCCTGCGGTAGCACGGCAATTCGTCCGGTGCTGTTCGCCGCTTCATTTTTTTGACCGCCCCGAGTTGGGCTGCTTGGCATGACTGCTGCGACATTGAAGACGACTGGTTTCACTCGCGAGGCGTTCGACGCTTGGCTCGCTTCGCGCGACGAGCCAGGGTGGCTCGCCGATTTGCGGCGCGACGCGTGGCGGCGGTTCGAGTCGCTTCCGATGCCTTCGCGGACCGACGAGGAGTGGATGCGGACCGACGTTCGTCTGTTCCGGCTTGATCGGTACGCTCTGCCGAGCGACCTGCCGGCTGGCGTCGTCGCGCCTGCGGCGGTGCTGGCGGCGGGGGTGGAGTTGGGAGGGCGCGCGGTCTCGCTGAATTCGCGACCCGTCTCGAGCGACCTTGCCCCCGAACTGGCCGCCAAGGGAGTTCTGTTCGGCAGTCTCGACCAATTGGTCGCGGAGCATGGCGAACTGTTGCGGCCGTACATTGAACGGCACGTCGTCGATCCCGGTTACGACAAGTTCGCGGCCCTCAACGCGGCCTGCTGGAGCGGCGGTTCGGTGCTGTTCGTCCCGGCAGGGGTGCGCGTCGAGCAACCGCTGCACGCCCTGGCGGCCATGACCGACGGGGGGGTCGATCTGTCGCGGACGCTCGTCATTCTCCAGCGCAGGGCCGAGGCGACGCTGCTGACCGAGACGGCGAGTACGGGTGCGCAGGACTCCGGATTCCACTGCGGTTCGATCGAACTGCTGGTCGAACCCGAGGCCCGGCTGCGGTACGTCAATTTGCAGAACTGGGGAAGCGGGGTTTGGCATTTCGCCCACCAGAAGGCCCACGTCGCCCAAGCCGCGGGGTTGCAGTGGACGATTGGCGCCCTCGGCGCGCGGCTCGCCAAAGTGAACCAGCACGTCGCCCTGACCGGCCAGGACGCCGAGGCCCAGGTCAACGGCGTCATGTTCACGCACGGCAAGCAGCATTTGTCGTACAACACCCACCAGCACCACCAAGCGGCTTACTGCCGCAGCGACCTGCTGTACAAGACGGCGCTTCAGGACCAGTCGCGCACCGTGTGGCGCGGGATGATCAAGGTCGACGAGGGCGCCCAGCGGACCGACGCCTATCAGCGGAACGACAACCTGATGCTGTCCCGCGACGCCCGGGCCGATTCGATCCCAGGATTGGAGATCGAGGCGGACGACGTCCGCTGCACGCACGGCAGCACGGCGGGCCGGATCGACGACACGCAGGTGTTTTACGCGATGACCCGCGGCTACACGCGGACCGAAGCGATGCGGATGATCGTCGCGGGGTTTTTTCAGCAGGTGTTCGACAGGATCGCGATCGAGAGCGTTCGCGAAGCGCTGGGGCGGGCGATTGGGGATCGCGTGCGGGCGATCTCGGAGTAGGCGACTTGAGCGCCGCGTTCATGTCTGTCGACAGACGTGAGCCTGATAAGTCAGAGATCGCCATGGGTACGTCGGAAGACCACCGTGACCATGGGGCCCGGCGAGCAGACATGCGATCGTGGGTATGCGACCGGCTGCGGACCCTCTGGGCATCGTAGATATCACGAAAGCAACTTCAGAAGCCCGACCAACACGATTACAAAAACGCACAGCGAGAGGATGTACCAATAGCACCCAGAAGGTTCTCCGGGTTTCATGTTGACCCGGAACAGAGGTATATGCCGTTCCATAGCTTGCGCTTCGCGATTGAAAGCAAATGTCGGCGGACTCTGAAAGCGGGAGTTAGCGGCAGATCGAACTCCAAGAGTGAATCATAGCTGACGCCCCCGTTTCAAGAGAGCATGAACGAATTTCAAGCCGTGGCCTGTGTCGCCGATGTTCCTGATCCAGGTTCGCAACTGGTCGAGGTCGGCGATCGGCTGGTGGTGCTCATTCACGCGGCCGGGCATTGGTACGCGCTGGACGACGTTTGCACCCATGACGGGGGGCCGCTGTCCGACGGACCGGTCGACCCTCGACAGGTCTCGATCGCTTGTCCGCGCCATGGGGCGCAGTTCAGCGCCGAAACCGGGGCCGCGCTCACCATGCCGGCGACCAAAGCGACTGTTGCGCACGAAGTGCAGATCAACGGCGACCGCGTCTTAGTGCGGCTGTCTGACGCCTGACAATCGCCAGCCATGCGACTCTCGATAAGGAGCTCCTCATGCCTATCGCCGAAGACGCCGTTCGCGAGGCCCTCAAGTCGGTCATCGACCCCGAGTTGTTCGTCAACGTGGTCGACCTGGGGTTGATCTACACGGTCAACGTCGCCGAGCAAGACGACGGAACGTCGAACGTCGACGTCGAGATGACGATGACCAGCCCCGCGTGCCCCGCCGGGCCCCAACTGTTGGCCCAATCCAAGGAGGCGGTCGGCCGGCTGGAAGGGGTTGGCGCCGTCGACGTGCGGCTGGTGATGCATCCCCCGTGGACGCCGGATCGAATGACCGAGGACGCGCGAGATCAACTCGGCATTTTTTGAGCGTCTCGTCTTAGCGTCGCGATCGATCACCCTTCCCATTTCGCCCCCGGCCATCGGCCGGGGGTTATGTGCAAATGCACGTTTTCGTTTATGAATGGATCACCGGCGGGGGGCTCGTCGAACAAGCGGGGCGACTGCCGGAGTCGTTGCTGGCCGAGGGGACGGCGATGACGGCGGCCCTGACGGCCGACCTGCTAGCCATCTCTGGCTGCCGCGTGACGCGACTGGCCGATCACCGCTTGAGCGAGCCGCTGGCCGAGCGGGAGCGCGTGATCGAGGTCCACAGCGAGTCGCATCGCCGCGCGGAGTTCGCCGTCGCGGCAGCGGAGGCCGATTACACCGTCGTTATCGCCCCGGAGTTCGACCGCATCCTGATGCGATCCTTCCGCGCGGCGCTCGAAGCAGGAGCCCGACCGTTGGGGGGCTCGGCCGAATTCATCGCCCTGGCGAGCGACAAGCAGCGAACGGCCGGCCGGCTGGCCGCCGCCGGCGTGTCGACGCCCGAGGCGGTGCTCGTGCCCGCGGACGCCGAGCGGTTGCCGCACGACTTCCGTTACCCGGGGGTGCTCAAGCCGCTCGACGGGGCGGGCTCTCAGCACACGCTGCTCGTCGAAGGCCCGCAGGACGAGCCCCCCCCCTATCCTTGGCCGCGACGGTTGGAACGCTACTGTCCGGGGCGCGCGGCGAGCGCGGCCTTTCTGTGCGGGCCTGCCGGCGCCGTGGCGTTGCCGCCGTGCTGGCAGCACCAGTCGACCGACGGACGGTTTGCTTACCGAGGCGGCGCCGTGATCGACGATCCCGCGCTCGCGGCGCGAGCCGTTGCACTGGCCGAGCGGGCCCTCGCCGCGTTGCCCGCAGCGTACGGATACGCGGGAGTCGACCTTGTCCTGGGGGATGCTGCGGACGGCAGCGACGATGCGGCGATCGAAATCAATCCGCGGCTGACCACTTCCTACGTCGGCCTGCGGGCGGCCGTCGAGGGCAACTTGGCGGAAGCGATGATCGCCGTCCACCGGGGCGAATCGACGACCATGCGACCGCTCGAACTGTCGGTCGAGTTTACTGCCGAAGGAGGCGTCACGACCAAGCCTCGGCTGCAAGCGACCGCCGCGGGAGAGGGAGCATGAGCTGGCTCGCCCTTGACGTCGGCGGCGCCAATCTCAAGGTCGCCGATGGCCTTGGCTACGCAGCCGCGCGGCCGTTCGCGCTGTGGCGTGCTCCCGAACGATTGAGCGAGGAACTGGCGGCGCTCACGGCCGCGGCGCCCCCGGCGACTCGCTGGGCGGTGACCATGACCGGCGAGTTGGCCGATTGCTATTCGAGTCGCACCGACGGGGTCCGCGCCATCCTGGCCGCGGTCGAGACGGCGGCGGCGGGACGCGAGACCTGGATTTATCGCACCGACGGGCGCCTCGCTCCCCCTCCCGCCGAGGCGGAGTTGTTGTCGGTCGCCGCCAGCAACTGGCGTGCGCTCGCAGAGTATACGTTGCGGTTCTGTTCGACCGGGCGGGGGCTGCTTGTCGACATAGGTTCGACGACCGTCGACGCCATCCCGCTGGTCGACGGTCGCGTCGCGGCGCGCGGAAGCGATGACTTCGGGCGGTTGGGCGCCGGGGAACTCGTCTACACGGGGGTCGAGCGAACCCCCCTCTGTGCGGTCGTCGACGCCTTGCCGATCGACGGGCGCGAGTGCCCTGTCGCGGCGGAGCTGTTCGCCACGACGGCCGACGCGTATTTGCTCTCGGGCGATCTGCCGGAAGAACCGTCAAATTGCGACACGGCGGACGGCCGGCCGCGGACCCGCGAGCACTCCCGGCGCCGAATCGGACGTATGCTTTGCAGGGAAGTTGACGACGCGGCGGCCGCTGCATGCGCCCGTCGGGCCTGCACGGCGCAGCTCGACCAACTCGCCGGCGCGGTCCGACGCGTGGTCGCCGAGCTTGGCGGGCCGCTTGGCGTCGTCGTGCTCAGCGGACATGGCGAGTTCTTGGGGCGGCGGTTGCTCGAACGGTTGGAACTGCCCGACCCGCAACCTCGCGTCCTCTCGTTGGCAAGCGAACTTGGCGCCAGCGCGTCGCGCTGCGCCCCGGCCCACGCCCTGGCGGTGTTGGCGCGAGAAGGTTGTGAACGATGACTAGCCCCTCCTGCATTCGCGTGGTGAAGGTCGGAGGGAGTCTCTTTGATCTGCCCGACCTTCCCGAGCGATTGCTCGCATGGATGGAGCGGCAGACGCCTGCTCACCATGTGTTGGTGGCCGGAGGGGGCGAACTGGTCGAGACGATTCGCAAATGGCACCGGCAGCGGGCCCTCGACGCGACCGCCGCGCATTGGATGTGCGTCGATCTGATGACGGTCTCCGCTCATTTTTTGCACGATCGCCTGCCGCAGGTCCCCCTGGTCGAGGACGACCGGCTGTTGTGCCAGCGGGTCGGCGAGCAAGGGGTCACGATCTTCGGTCCGGCTCCCTGGATGCGCAGCGCCGAGCCGGCGCTGCCGGGGGTGTGGCTTCCCAGCGACTGGGTCACGACCAGCGACGCCATCGCCGGCCGTTTGGCCGTGGCGTTGCGGGCGCACGAGTTCGTGCTGATGAAGTCGGTGCTTCCTCCGCGCCGCAGCGGCTGGGAGTTGAGCGCGTTGGCTGCATCGGAGTTCATCGACCCGATCCTCGCCCAAATGGCGCCGGAGCTTCCCACGACCCGGTTGGTCAATATGCGTTCGCAACCGCCGGCCGAGGGGCGCGTGTCGCGCCCCGGCGAGGCGGCGTCGCGGTGACGATTCAGTGCTGCGCTTCGCGCGCCTTGTGAGCCCTGCCCAGCCAAGACGCCAGCAGGATGGACGCCCCCGCGACGGGAAGCATCCATCGGGCGTAGCCCGTCGCAGTGGAAAGCTGACCGCACCAAGCGGCGATCGCGTCGCCGACTCGCTTGAGCACCGTGTCGGCGAAGGCCTTGGCCCGATACTTTTCGTCGGGCGCCACCGTGGTGAACAGGACCTCGCGCGCCGGCCCCGCGAACGCGAAGCTGACGCACCGCTGCAGGACGTCGAACGCGCCCAGCAGCCACAGTTCGGAGTATCCCAGTCCCAGCACCGCGAACCCGGCGAGGTAGACGATCGGAGCGACCGCCAGCGTGGCGCCGACCCCGGCAGTGCGCATCAGCCACGACACGCCGACGAATTGCCCGAGGAGCGTCAGGCCGTTTTGGTACAGGTTGAGAGCGGAAAACCACTGACGCCGCTCCGCTTCGTCGGGAAGCTGCTGGCGGACCAGCTCGAGCATCTGCACGTAAACCCCGGTCGCGTTCACGCACGCCAAGACGATCGTGACGCCAATCGCCGCCAGAAACGGCGAACGGGCGACGTCGATTGCGCCGCGGAACGCCGAGAACGGATCCTCGGCCGGCACGCTCTCATCGGGAAGATCCCCCTCGTCGGGAGAGGCGTTCGCGGCGCGGCGCAGTCGATTGCCGCAGGCGATCGACCCGACCAACAGCGCCGCCGAGGCCAAGAGGACGTCATGCGGTCGACCGAATCTGACGAATGCGTCGCAGAGGAGCGAGCCGACGATTCCCCCTGTGGTTCCCGCAGCGGCGATGACGCCGAACAGCCGTTTCCCTTGGGCGCTGGTGAAGCTGTCGACCGCGACGCTCCAAAACAGAGTCACTACGTAGAGATTGAACACGCTGAGCCAAACGAAAAAGACCCGCTTGAGCGCCAGCGGGGCCGGGTCCCCGGCGTGGGCCAGCCCCCACCAAAGCCCCAGGAGATTCAACACGAAAAAACCGTCGACGACTGTCAGCAGGCGGCGTCGCGGCAGGGCGGCCACGACCAGCGAATAGATCGGCGTGGCGACGACCATGGCCGCGAGGGTCCAGACGAACGACCAAGCGAGCTCTGCGGAGCTGAACCCGGCCCCGTACGCCTCGCGGACCGGCCTCAGCACGTAGTACGAGGCGAGCACGCAGAAGAAACTCCCCGCTCCCCAGGCAAGCGGCCAAGCCTCGCCGGTGCGGACGTCGACCAAGGGGGGGCGGCGAGTGTGCGGATCGGACGGCATTGTGCGGGTCGGGCAAACTCGACGCAGGGTCGGCGGCTTGGGGCGTTCCCGCGGCGCGGGTATACTTGGGGACGACGACCGATTGTGACACTCCGCCGCAGCGGCCTCAATTCGACTGATTCGAGATTCTCATGGCCACGATTGATTCCGAAACGCTCCTCGAAGAGGACGTTGCCGTCTCGGACGACCCGACCGCGCTGAAGCCCGCCGACGAGCGCACGCTCGAATGGCCCGAGTCGACGGTCAATCCCGTTCAAGTCCGCTGGCGGTACGCGCTGGGCATTCCGCTGATTCACGCGTTGGCGTGTCTTGCGTTCTTTCCGTACTTCTTCAGTTGGACCGGCGTCGTGCTGGCCGTGTTGGGGTTGTACGTGTTCGGCACGCTGGGGATCAACTTGTGTTATCACCGCCTGCTGACCCATCAGGGGTTCGTGATGCCGAAGCGGCTGGAGCACTTGCTGGCGATCCTCGGCGTCTGCACGCTGCAAGACACGCCGGCCTGCTGGGTCGCGATGCACCGGATCCATCACCGCCACAGCGACGAGCGACCCGACCCCCACAGCCCGCTGGTGACGTTCTTGTGGGGGCACTGCGGGTGGTTGATGTTCAAGAATCGCGAGTTTCTGAACGTCAACTACTATCAGCGTTTCACCCGCGATCTGCTGCGAGACCCGTTCTATCTCAAGCTGGAACGGGGAGCCAAGTGGTTGTACGTCTATCTTGGCAGCATGCTTTTCTTTTACGGAATCGGCTTCGCGATCGGGGCCGCCTCGGGAGGGCTTGCCGCGGGGGTTCAATTCGGCGCCAGTTTAATGGTGTGGGGCGTCTTTGTGCGAACGGTCGTTACGTGGCACATCACCTGGAGCGTCAACTCGGTGACCCACGTGTGGGGCTATCGCAACTACGAGACGAGCGACAACAGCCGCAACAACGTGCTGGTGGGCCTGTGGAGCAACGGCGAGGGGTGGCACAACAACCACCACGCCGACCAGCGCGCCGCCGCTCACGGCCACAAGTGGTGGGAGTTCGACGTCACCTGGTTGACGATTCGTCTGTTGGAAAAAATCGGCTTGATTCGCGACGTCATCCGTCCCCGATCGTGGCAGGAACCGAAGACCAGACCCGCCCCCGGCGCATGAAAAAGCCCCGACCTTCCGGCCGGGGCTTGTGAACTGTGCGGATTGATCGGGACGTCGCGGCGGGCGTCAGTACGCCCCGTTCGCCGCGGCGAACTTTTCGCGGACTTCGGCCAAGGCTGCGACTGTCTCGTGCTTCTCGACGATCTGCCAGGGGAGCATCTCGACTCCGCCCGAGGCGGTCACGATCCAGTTGCGGCCCTTCTTCAGCAGCGTCGCCTTGCTGGAGGTCTGCGTAGCCGCCGCAAACCGGGCTAGGGGCAGCTCGCCCCGCAATTGCGGCGCGTCCAGTCCGGCCCGCTCGAACATCTGTTCGCGTTCGACCAGGGCGCCGACGACCGCCAGGTCCATCAGGTTTCGCAACTGGCCGAAGGTCGAGTCGTGCGCTGCCAGTTCCTCGTAGGCGGCGGTCATCATCGCGGCCCACTTTGCGGCAAGCGGGTCGCTCTGACCGGTCCGCTGTCGCTGGCCGTCGGCCGCGACGAATTCGCTTTCGCTGAGGCACTTCACCCCGGGACCGCGCAGTTCCCACGACAAGCCGTCGGCCGTTTGCGCGAGCGGCTCGTAGCTGGGCGCCAGCCACCACCGCGGGGTCATCGTTGCGCTGCGGCCGCTCATCATTTGAACGAAGCTCGGCAGGCCGCCGACCGGCGCCGGCTCGAATCCCATCGCGATCCGCTTCATCCGAAAGTCGGCGGCGACCATCGTGCGGGCGAACCGACTGGTTGCGGGGATTCCGGTCACGGTGATCCGCTGCGGTCCAAGGGCCTCTTCAACGGCCGTTGCGGTCTCGTCGGGATCGCCCATTCTCGACATCCGCGCAAACAGGGCCTGAGCCCGGGCCAAGCCCTCGGGGCTTGGATCAATCGAGCACGTGATTGGCTCGAGTCGCGACGGCGCTCCGCTGCGGAGGCCCGCCAGCAGGTCGTCGAGCAGAATGACCGGGCGATTCGTCGTGGCGCCGACGACGTTCCCCAAGCGGTCGATTTTCCAACCCTCGGCCGGGCCCACCAGCACGACATCGCCGCGCTCGGGGAAAGCGAACACGTAGCGCACCCGCTGCAGGCCGGCGACGTACGCGACCGCCGCAGGGACGTCCTTTCCTTCGGCTGTTGCTTGGGCGATCGACGCTTCGAGCCATTTCAGCGAAACGGCCCGCAGTTCTTCGTACTTCTCCAAGTCCTTCGGGACGCCGAGGTCGATTCTGGCGCGGGCGGCGGCGAGAGCCTCTTCCTCGGCTTGGGTCGGGGCTTCGAGGACTCCGTCGGCGTCGACCGAGACCCCGCCGACGGCACTGGGGAAGATCTGAGCCCCGGCGCCGGATGCAAGGCACGTCGCAGCCACGGCGACGACGAGGATCCCGCGAGAAAGAAGCCTCAACATGAACGCGTCTCCTAATCCGGCCCCGACCCGCACGCACGGGCGCGCGGGGTCGGAGGACCGGAAATGAACCCGGGAGCGCCTGCAGCCGGGGCGGCAACCGCCTGGCTGTGGGCGCAAAATCTGTTCCGTTGGCGGGGCACGCGCCGGCGTCGACGCCGAGTCCTGCCGCTCCACTCAGCCTAGTTGCTAACCCTTTGGCATTCAACAGTTTTGCCTGCCGCGCGGGCCGTCGTGACGGGCCTGAGCCGGCGCGGGCGGCACAATCGGCGCGTCCGGACCGGTCGGAATCGCCGGGCCCAGGCCGTTCCGCTCCCGGGCGATCGTCCGTGACCGGGACGATACGTCGTAAATCCAAGCTATTTCGGCGTTTGCGTGGCTGCCAGCTTGAACCCCGATGGCGTTGCGGAATAAGGTGATAGAGGGGGACCAAGTCCGCCTGAGTGTGGCAGAATTGAACAACTTCCCCGGGCGCACCCCGCCGCCGCCGCGCCACGCAGCCCGTGGTGCTCGACCTCAACGCCGCTGAGCATGGCCAACGCCTACCTGATCACGCGCGAGGGCTCCAAGTGGGCCGACGTCATCCGGCTCGTGCCGGGCGAGTCGGCGACCATCGGCCGAGCCCCCACCAACACGATCGTGATCAAGGACGAGCGCTGCAGCCGTAATCACGCCGAGGTGTTCCAAGCCGGCGGCGTCTGGAAGCTGCGCGACCTCGACAGCCGCAACGGCACAATCGTCGCCGGCGAGCGCGTAGTGCGGGACTACGACTTGCAGCCGGGCGATATTGTCCAAATCGGCAGTTCGCATTTGGCGTTCGTCGACGATTTGGCCAGCGCCTTTCCCGATACGAGCACGCTTCTCAAATCTTCGCGGCTGGTCGAGGGAAACACGGCCGAAATCGTGCTGCCCGTCGATCCCGACGAGGAGAGCGTGTTCGACGCGTTCGAGCCGACGACGATTACGCACCGCAAGGAACAGACGCGGTTTCTCGACGCGTCGTCGATCGACGAGGCCGAGGATTCGAGCCCCAAGATCGGCCGCGCCGCGGCAAAGTTGTGTCGGCTGGCGTTTGAACTGGCCAAGAGCACCGACGTCGTGTCGCTGGCGAATGTGGCGCTCGAGGGACTGTTTTCCGGCACGCAGGTCGACGCCGGCGCCGTCTTGCTTCGCCGCCGCGACGCCACCGGCCAACGCAGCGGCGAGGAGCTCGAGGTCGTCGCCTCGCGCAGCGAGAGCAGCCACTCGTATCATCGCGTTTCGGCGTTTCTGGCCGCCACCGTAATGCGCGACGGTCAGGCGGTCATGGCCCGCAACGTGATGGACGACAGCCAACTGGGCAATCGCGACAGCCGCGGCGAGATCCTCGCTACGAGCGTCATCTGCGCCCCGGTTCGCATGGACGGGCGTCTGTTGGGACTGATCCACCTCTATTCGACCGATCCCGAGCGCAGTACCGACCCTGAGGATTTGGAGTTCACCCTGGCCGTGGCCGACACGGTGGGCGTGGCGTTGCAGAATCTCAGCAAGCGGCAGGAACTGGCCGAGAACCTCAATCAGATCCGTACCGAGAATGTGCAGCTTCGCGAGCAATTGGGGGTGCAAAGCGAAATTGTCGGGGGCAGCGAGGTGATGAACCGCGTCGCCCAGCAGATCGGTCGTGCGGCGCCAAGCCGAGCCACCGTGCTCATCCGCGGCGAAAGCGGCGTCGGCAAGGAACTGGTCGCCCGGGCGGTTCACTTTTCCAGTCCGCGAAAGAAAGGTCCCTTCGTCTGTCTCAACTGCGCTGCGCTGTCCGAGACGCTGCTGGAGAGCGAGCTGTTCGGCCATGAGAAAGGGGCCTTCACCGGCGCCACCGAACGGAAGATCGGCAAGTTCGAGCAGGCGAATCGCGGGACCCTCATGCTCGACGAAATCGGCGAAATGAGTCCCACGATCCAAGCCAAGTTTCTGCGCGTGTTGGAAGGGCATCCGTTCGAGCGCGTCGGCGGCGCCGAGCAGATCAAGGTCGACGTCCGCACGATTGCCGCCACGAATCGCGATCTTGAGAAGGACGTCGCCGAGGGGAAATTCCGGCGCGATCTCTACTTCCGCCTGCACGTGCTCGAAATCATCGTCCCGGGGCTGCGCAAACGGCCCGAGGACATTCCGCTGTTGGCCGAGTACTTTCTTCGCAAGTTCAACGAAGAGACGGGCCGCAAACTCAAAGGCTTCACGCCCCGCGCGATGGAGGAGATGCTCCGCTATCGCTGGCCCGGCAACGTCCGGGAGATGAAGAACGTGATCGAACGGGCCGTTGTGTTGGCCCGGGGCGAGTACGTCGATCACGACGATCTGGTGTTGTCGCACCTCAAGACGGCCGGCGACACCGAGGTCGGCTACGAACTGGGCGAGCGACACGTCGGCTACGAGCCGGCCTCGCTGGTCGACGTCGAGCGGGCCCACATCCTGCGGACCCTCAATGCCACGCATTGGAACAAGAGCAAGGCCGCGTCGATCTTGGGGATCGAACGCTCGACGCTTGACCGCAAGATCAAGCGCTACCGCCTCAGCGACGACCGAGCCCGGTTCTGAGCTTCTTCGGCTTGCGGCACAGCAGCGGGCGCAGCGGGCCGGCTGTGCCGGCTGTAGCGTGCGGGGAGCCGCGTTTTTCCGGTTCTCGCCAGGCGAGGAGGGACGCCCCAGGCAATTGGCTATCCCATACTTTGCCAGCGCCGCCTGAGGCGGCGGCGCCGTTTCTGTTCCCATCCGATGTACGCGAGTCCGTTATGAGCGCCGCCCTTGCCGAGCGACAGTCTTTGGAAGCCGTCAGCGTCAATGGCGTGCTGTTCGACAGCGTTCAGACCGCCGTCCGAAACGCAATGGACATGTGCGGCGTCAAGATTCGCTGCACCGGCGTGTCGAGCGTCCCCACCGCGCAAACCGGGATCGTCACGGGCATGATCGGCGTGCACGGCAAGGTGACCGGGTTCGCCACGGTGAATCTTGCCGAGCAGTTCGCCGTGCGAGCGGTCGAGGGTCTTCTTGCCGACAAGTTCGACAAGCTCACGTCGCAAGTCGTCGACGGGGCCGGCGAGATCACCAACATCATCGTCGGCGGCATCAAGTCGGGGCTCGCCAAGACCGAGTGGGGATTCTCCCACATCACGATCCCGTCGGTGCTGGTGGGCAATAATCTGACGATCGCTTACGCCCGCGGGCTGGATTTTCTGACCGTCAGCTTCGAGCACGACGACCCCGAGGCGGTCCGCCTGGAAGACCGCATGATGCACGTCAGCCTGTCGCTGCTGACCCTATAGGGTCGGCGCGGCTGACGAGCGAGAGACCTGCGGAGCGATTCAGCCGGCCTACGCTTCGTCTGCCGCGCGCATCCACTTCGTGATCGTCGGCGTGTCTTCGCACAGTTCTTCGGGTTTGAAGTAGAGGGCGATCTCGCGGGCCGCGGCTTCTTCGCCGTCCGAGCCGTGGACGAGGTTCATCTGCCGGCTGCTGCTGAAATCGCCGCGGATCGTGCCGGGGGCGGCGTTCAGGCCATTGGTGGCGCCCAGCATGTCGCGGACGACGCGGATCGCTTCGAGCCCTTCGAGCACGGCGGCCACGACGGGGCCGCCGGTGATGAACCCCTCGAGCGTCGGGTACCAGCCCTTCTGCACGTGCTCGGCATAGTGCTGCTTGGCCAGTTCGGGGGTAATCCGCAGCATCTTCATCGCCACGACGTTGAGCCCCTTGTCCTCGAACCGGGCGAGGATGCGCCCCATCAGGCGGCGTTGAACGCAATCGGGTTTCAGCAGAATAAACGTGCGTTGCATGGCGAAACGGTCCGTGGTCAAGAAAGTCCGAAGAATGGCGGTCGAAACGATCGTCGCTGGTCTCCGCCCGCGGCGAACGCGAATTGTAAGCCAAGCCCTCTCTCCCCTCAACCGCCCCCTGTGCGCTGCGGCTGCGAGCCGCTAGCTTGGGCCGCATGGCACTGTTGGGCGCCCACATGTCGATCGCCGGCGGCTATTACAAAGCCGTCGAAGCCGCCTCCCGCGTCGGATGCGATTGCGTGCAGTTGTTCACCAAGAACAACAACCAGTGGCGGGCCAAGCCGATCGCCCCTGCCGAGGCCGAGCGGTTCAAGGCCGCGCTGGTCGAATTGGGAATCGCGCATCCCATCTCGCACGACTCGTATCTGATCAACCTCGGCAGCCCCGACGACGAGTTGTGGACGAAGTCGATCGACGCGACGGTCGTCGAACTGCAGCGGGCCGAGCAACTCGGGATCCCCTACGTCGTCGCCCATCCCGGGGCGTACACCACCAGCAGCGAGGCGGCCGGGATCAAGCGGATCGCCCAGGGGCTCGACGAGGTTCACAAGCAATCCCGCGGCGTCGCGGCGATGATCCTGCTTGAGACGACCGCCGGCCAGGGGAGCAACCTCGGCTGGCGGTTCGAGCACCTTGCGGCGATCCTCGATGCGGCGCGGCAACCCGAGCGGCTGGGAGTGTGCTTTGACACTTGCCACGTCTTCGCGGCGGGCTATGCGATGGGGACGCAGAAGGATTACCGGGCGACGATGCGGGCGTTCGATCAGTCCGTCGGCCTCGACCAGATCCGTGCGTTCCACCTCAACGACAGCAAGGCGAAGTTCGGTTCGCGCGTCGATCGCCATGCGGCGATTGGCCGGGGCGAGATGGGGATCGAGCCGTTCCGGTTCCTGGTGAACGATCGCCGCTTCCGCCGCGTGCCGATGTATCTGGAAACGCCCAAAGGGGAGGAGAACGGCGTCGACCTCGATGTGATCAATCTCGCTACGCTGCGCGGATTGATCGCGAAGCGAGCTTGAACGCTCGTGGCGCTCTCGGCGTTGCAGGAAAAAGCTGAAGCCGCAGCCGCCCGGGTTAGTTGGGGATCTCGCGCCCGTGCGGGTCGGTCCGCGCGTCGTCGAGCTTTTGCTCGAGCGACTCTTTCATCGTCGCGTCGATGTAGTGCTCGACCCGATCAGCCGGGGCGTGGACATGGTCGAGCGGCAGGCCGAGGTGCTGGACGAGGTAGTTTTCCCACAGGCGGTGGGCGCGGACCAATTGCCGCGCCGCGTCGCGTCCCGCAGGGGTGAGCTCCAGCCGACCGGTCGTCTGCGTCACCTGTCCGGCACGCAGCAAGCCGGCCAACCCGCGACGAGCGAGCAGGCCGCCGCCGACGGCCGCGCAGGCCTCAGCCGCGGCGAGGCGATGCTCGGTTCCCAGTTCTTCCAGTCGGTACAGCACTCCCAGCAAGTCGTCACGCACCACGGCCAAGGCGAGCCGAGCGTTGCGGACCACGGCGCTGAGGATGCCGTATTGCGGCGAGAGCAGCACGGCCAATCCGTAGAGCCCGCCGGCGACGACGGCCATCATGCCGGCGATGTTGACGTCGAACCACGCAGCCAGGGCGTATCC
Organism: Pirellulales bacterium; assembly: GCA_019636345.1. Lineage (NCBI taxonomy): Bacteria > Pseudomonadati > Planctomycetota > Planctomycetia > Pirellulales > Pirellulales bacterium. Next base: position 91,213 of record JAHBXQ010000011.1, read on the forward strand.
GAGACCGCTGCACACGGCCCCGAGCGCCGCGGAGAGAAAGACCATCGGTCCGAGCCGATCGACCAGGAGGTGGGCCGTCGCCGCGGGGACGATCAGCATCGCCACGACGAGGATCGACCCTACGGCCTCAAACGACGCAACTGCCGTGATCGCCGTCAGGGCCATCAGCAGATAGTGGAGCAGCCCCGCGGAGAATCCCATCGTTTCGGACAGCGCGGGGTCGAACGAACTGAGCTTCAGCTCTTTCCACAACAGCGCGACGATCAGCAGGTTCATGGCAAGCACGACCCCGCCGACGACCAATGCCCGGGGGAGTTCGACCCCTGCGATCGTGACCACGTACAGCGGCGTCAGTTCGAGGGCGCCCTCGAAGACGCATTGCTTGTCGAAGTGGACTCCCTTGACCTGCGTGATCAGAACGACCCCCAGCGCGAACAGCGACGTGAATACGACCCCCATGCTTGCGTCGGCGGGGACGCGAGCGTAGTGATGCAGCGATTGCGTGAGGGCGGCGGTCGCCAGACCCGCCACGATGGCGCCGACGAGCAACGGGCCCACGGAGTACGATTGGGTGATCAGAAACGCCGCGGCGATCCCGGGCAACACGGCATGCGAGATTGCGTCCCCCATCATGCTCATGCGCCGCAGCACGAGGAACGACCCGAGCACCGCGCAGGCCGCGGCCGTCACGGCTCCGGTGGCGATGATCGCCGCGGCGTCGGACACCAGCCACGTCGGCCACCCGACGGCCAAGGCAGGAGAGCAGCCGGTCATGGCGCGTCGCCCCCCATGCGATGCGGCGACGGGGGGACCGTGGGCGCGGCGGCGGCTTCGGCCGCGGTTTCGGCAGCCAGTTCCGCTTCCAACTCCAACAGCACGGCCGGCGGCAGCAGGTGCTCGACGTCGTCGGCCGAGCGATCGACGTGATCGGCCGCGGCCCCCGCGACCCGCATCATGTAAAGTTCCCACAGCCGATGCCGGCGCGTGGCTTCCGCGGCGGCGCGGATTCCCAGGGGTGTGAGCGTCACGGCGTCGCCCCGATATGCGAGCAGCCCCTGCTCCTGATTCGCCGAGAGCAGACGTCGCAACCGTGCCGGGCGCCAGCCGCGGTTGGCCGCCAGCGCGGCGAACGGGATCATCGGGGTCTCGGCGAGTCGCGGCTCGGCCAGTTCGTACAACGACCGCAGCAAATGGTCCTGCGCAACGCGCCGTCGCAGTCGCTGCTCGTGGACGAGCCGGGCGATCATCCCCTGCTCGGGGGCAAACAGCAGCGAGAGGACAAACAGCGTTGCGGCGGTCAGCACGATCGCCGGTCCCGCGGGTACGCCGTGCCCCAGCCGCGGACCGACTCCCCCGGCGACGACGCCCAGCGCCCCGGCCAACAACAAGAGCGTGTGAAGCCGATGGGTCCACATCCTTGCCGTCGCCGCGGGCAGGATGATCATCGCCGCCATGAGCACGACCCCCACGATCGGCAGTCCCGCAATCGTCACCGCGGCCACCAGCGTCATCATCGCCAAGTCGAGGCGCGTCGCGGGCCACCCCTGCGACAAGGCGAAGTCGGGATCAAACGCGACCAGCTTGAATTCCTTGAACAGCAGCGCCAGCGTCGCTGCGGAAGCGATTCCCACGGCGCCGATCAGAGCCAAGTCGCTGGTGAGCATGTTGCCCGGCTCGCCGAACAAGAAGGAGGTCAGTCCCGCGCTGTTGCCGCTCGCGGTCGAGCGGGTCGCCTTGGACAACAGCACGACCCCCAGTCCGAAAAAGGTGCTGAGCATGACGCCGATCGCGGCGTCCTCCTTGGTTCTTGTCCAGCGGATGACCAGCGTCATCAGGCCGACCGCCGCCAACCCGCTGGCCAGGGCGCCGACCGACAGCACGGCGAGGCTTCGCGAGCCGGTGAGCAGAAAGGCCAGCACGACTCCCGGCAACGCGGCGTGAGACAGCATGTCGCCCAGCAGCGAGCGACCGCGCAATACGGCGAGCGCGCCGATGGCGCCGGCGATTCCCCCCAGGGCCGCTGTACCCACGGTCACCTTGGTCGACAGGCTCAGGGCGAACATGGCATCGGGGACGTTCATCGCACGGCTTCGCCCTGCCGCATTGCCTCGGCGGCCGCATCGAGGATTGTGAGCCGGCCGCCGTAAGTCTTCTGCAGGTTCTCGGTCGTGAAGGTCGACTCGACCGGCCCGCACGCCACGAGCCGCATGTTGAGCAGGATTACGTAATCGAAATACTCGCGGACCGTTTCCAGGTCGTGGTGGACGACGAACACGGTGCGACCGTCGCTGCGGAGCGACTGCAAGAGCGCGACGATCGCCGACTCGGTCGCCGCGTCGACGCCGGCGAACGGTTCGTCGAGAAAGTAGATCCGCGCTTGCTCGGCGAGCGCCCGGGCAAGAAACACCCGCTGTTGTTGCCCGCCGGAAAGTTGCCGGATTTGCCGTTTGGCGAACGGCAGCATGCCGACCTGGTCGAGGCTGCGCGCGGCGGTCTCGCGCTCGCGGCGTCCCGGGCGTCGGATCCAGCCCAACCGACCGTAGGTCCCCATCAGCACGACGTCTTCGACGGTCACGGGGAAATCCCAGTCGACGCTCTCGCGCTGCGGCACGTATCCCACCAGATGCCGCTGCTCGCGGTAGGGTTTGCCGTAGATCTCGACCTTGCCGCTGGCCAGCGGCGTGAGCCCCAAGGCCGCCTTGATGAGGGTCGTCTTCCCTGCGCCGTTGGGGCCGATGATTCCCACCAGTTTTCCCTCGGGCACGATCAGGTCGACGTCCCACAACACGGGCCGACGGTGATAGGCGACGGTCATGTCGTGGATTTCGAAGGCGGGAGGCATAGGAGGATTGGTGCTTGGCGGGAACTGGTTGGTTGGCGGGCGTTCCTGGTGTTGCCAGCGGCGAAGGACAGCTCAGGCTTGCGGTGGATAACTTCTTGGGGCCGAGTTGCGTGAGAGAGGTCCTTGCCTTGTCACTTGCTCAGCCCTTCGACAATGACTCGAACGTTGTGTCGCAGCATGCCGGCGTAGGTCGCGGCGTCGCTGTCGGGGGCGCCCAGGGCGTCGGCGTACAGCGGTTCGTCGGGGAGCACGAGCGCGAACCCACGGGCCCGGACCGGTTCGACCAGCGCCTGCACGACCCGCGGAGCCACGGCAGACTCGACGAACACGGCCGGGATCTTTCGTTCGATAATCATCCGTTGCAAGTCTTCCTGCCGGCCTAGATCCTTCTCCTCTTCGGTGCTGATCCCCTTAAGACCGTGGACCTCCAAGCCATATGCGGCGCCAAAGTAACCGAAGGCGTCGTGGGCGGTGACCAACACCCGGCGTTCGGCGGGAATCTCCGCGATCGCGGCCCGGCACTCGGCGTCGAGCGACTCAAGCTCGGCGACGTACGCCGCCGCGTTCGCAAGATAATGCTCCGCATGAGCTTCGTCGAACTCGGCGAACGCCGCCGCGACATCGCCGGCGCACGTCGCCCACAGCGCCGCATCGTGCCAGACGTGCGGATCGTACAGCCCGGCGAACTCCGGCGGTTCGCGCAACCGCGGATCGTTGCGTTCGACCAAACCCGCCGCGACGGCGAGCGTGAATCTCCGTCGGGCAAGTTGCTCGAACAACTCGGCCATCCGGCCTTCCAGGTGGAGCCCGTTGTAAACGATCGCGTCGGCCCGCCGCAGCCGCGACACGTCGGAGGCGGCAGGGCTGTACAGGTGGGGGTCGACTCCCGGCCCCATGAGGGCCTCGACGCGGACCCGCTCCCCCCCGATGCGGCGCACCAACTCGGCCACCGGGCCCGTCGTGCAGACGACATGCACGGGCCCCGCGCCGGCGTAATGATGCACGACTTGTCGTTCGTCGGCATGGGGCCCCGCGGCGCCGCTCGAACAGCCGCCGCCGACCGCGATGCAAGCCGTCGCCACGACGGTTGCGACTGTGCCGAACAGGGCCGATGCGGTCGCGCCGGCTGCGGGTGAGCGGGCAGAGTTCATTTCGCCGGGCGGACCTGGTGTTGCATGAGCTTTCGGGCCGCGGTGCGTGCGGCGGCCCACTCGCCGCGCCGGGCGTCCTCGAGCATGTCGCCGAGCCGCTCGGCTTCGCTCGGCGAGAGTTTTCCCGCGGCGACCAGTTCGTCGATTTTCGCCGCCGCCGCGTCGATCTTTTCGGGGGCCTCGCGATTGGCCAGCGCATAAATCGCAGTCGCCGTTTCGTATCCTTCGGCGCTCAGCGGGGGTTCGCCGCAGCCCGCCGCGACGAGCGGCAGAACCAACGGGACGGACCGGAGGATGCGCCGCACGCGGCGCTGCGGGCAGCAGTGCGATGCAGTCATAGCTCGCCGCCCCCGACTTCGCCCTCGTTGATGCTCGAGTACTCGGCCCACACCAGCAGGTTGACGTCCTCGGAAACGAACCGCACCGAGGCGTCGCCGAGGGCCACGTTCCCGCCGCCGGCGTGCTCGGCGTACATCTGGCCGACGTGGAGCGTCGGAAAGTTCACCGGATGAATGATCGGCAAGCCGGTGATGTCCAATTCGCCCCCCGACGGCCCGCCATGCACGAGCACCAGCGTCGCGGCCGCATCGTCGCCGTTGGCCGGCGATTCCAATTTGGGAAGCGTCAGGGCGCCCGGCACGACGCCGACCCAGGTCTTGTCGCTCAGGAGCGAGGAATGCTCGCCGAAGAAGATCGTTTGCGACGTGCCGTCGGTGATTTCGCGGAGCGTGATCTGCGAGTTGCGATAGAACGGCCCGTCGGCCACGATCTTTACGTCGCCCCGATGCTCGACGACGGTCGTCGACCCCGAGTAGATGTCGGTGAAGACGAGGGCGTCGTTCGCGGCGCCGCATTCGCCCCAACACGACTCCTGACCGTGACTGGCCACGTAGTGCGAACGTCCGAGCTCGACCTGACGACCGCCGATCGTCAGCGGGGCCCCCTGGGGGTCGGTCACAAGGAACGGCTCTCGCTCGCCGGACGACGACGGGCAGAGGAACGACTCGATCTGCGCGCGCACCAGCGGGGCGAACTCGGCGATCCACAGCGGATCGTCGAGCCGAATCTGCTGGCCGATCGCGGTCTGTTCCATGTAGGGCAACAGATGGGCGGCCCAGCCCCAGCCCGGGCCCGCGTCCCATGTGTCCGGGTCGCGATCGGCTCGCGGGGGCTGCTCCAAGCTCCGCGACGCGTACCCTGGCGGCAAGACGCGCCGAGCCGCTTCGTGGTTGAGAGTCGCCAGACCGATCTGCCGCAGGTTGTTCGCGCACTGCGAGCGGCGGGCCGCCTCGCGCGCCGCCTGGATTGCCGGCAGCAAGAGCGCCACCAGCACGCCGATGATCGCGATGACGACCAACAGCTCGACGAGCGTGAAGCCCCGCGCGCCACGAACAGCGGCGCGGGGCCGACCGGACGATCGCAACGCCGAGAGCGAAAGCGAGGAGGCGGGACGACACTCCGTCAGACGAACCATGACACGACTCGCGGGCAAGGAGCGGGGCGCTGGGCGAGGGAAATGTAGCCAGTGCTACAAATCTGCGGAAAGTGTAGCCGCGGCTAAATTCGCCGTCAAGCGGGTTGGCGCCGTCAAAAAATTGCCGTCCTTGGTCGTCAGTTCTCCGGCTCCTGCCTATACTGCCTGCGGAGGCTTGTCCGAACCGGTCGGGCCGTTCTTCTTTCGCCCTGGCTCCTTGCGTGTGCGATGCCCCGCCCTGCCCCCGCCGCCGCCGACCCGCATCGCCGCACCCGGGACGATCACGCCCAAGAGACGGCCGAGGACTACGTCGAGGCGATTGCCGAGGTCCACGCCGCCGAGGGGCGTTGTCGAGTCATTGATCTCGCTCGGCTGTTCGACGTGAGCCACGTCACCGTCAGCAAGGTCGTCGCCCGGCTGCGCCGCGAGGGGCTGGTCGAGGGGGAGGCCTATGCCCCGCTGACCTTGACCCCTCGAGGTCGGCAGCTCGCCGACGAGTCGCGTCGCCGGCACGAGATCGTCTACAATTTTTTGCGCGCCATCGGGGTGAGCGCCCGCGTCGCGGCGATTGATACCGAGGGGATCGAGCACCACGTGAGTCCCCAAACGCTCGAGTGCTTCCGGAAGCTCACCGCCAAGATGCAGGGTTGATTCGCTGAATTTCCAGGCGGAGCCCCCCCGCAAACGCGGGATTGTCGATTCGGTTGCGGTTTGGCAGTTTGGCGTTCCGCCTCATTTCTTCTCCGGTTCGAGCCGTTTTGTTGGCCGAATCGGCGACAAGTGGTATCCTTGCGGAAGCCAAACCGTCCCCCCTCGGGGTCGGTCCGCCAAACCTGCCCGCGCAATCGGTCCCGCACACCTCGCCCGCATATGCGCACCTTCAGCTACCGGTACTACAAACGGTTCCGGATGGAACTCGATCTGCGCCGCTGGCGCCGGCCGACTGCCGCCGTTTGGTCTCCCGAGTACCGGCTGGTCCCCTGGTCCGCCGCTTTGGTCGAGTCTCACGGCGAAGTCAAGTTTCTCAGCTTCCGGGACGAGTTGGACGCGGTCGTCTTTCCGTGCCTGGGGCAAATGAACAGTTGCATTCGGCTGATGGAGGAGATCAGCCGGAAGCAGGGGTTCGTCCCCGAAGCGACTTGGCTGGCCGAGTACGTCGGCGCCGGGCCGAGGCTGGCGGAGTACTGCGGCACGATCCAGGCGATACGCATCAGCCGCTCGAAGGCCAACCTGCAGAACATCGGCGTCACCCCCCTCCACCGGGGCCACGGGGTCGCCAAGGCCCTGCTCGTGGCCGCCTGTACCGGGCTGCAGCAGGTCGGCGTCTCGCGAGTCGCTCTCGAGGTGACCGCCGATAATCAACTGGCGATCGGCTTGTACCGCCGCATGGGCTTCCGCACGGTGAAGACCCTCTACAAGGCGGTTGAACCGGACATGCCGCCGAACCCGGCGGCAGTGTAAGGGCGTCGAACTCGCCCGCGACGCCATTTTCGCCCGAGTCTCTGCCGTCGGCGCCCTCCGCAGGCGAGACGGCGCCTGAGAGCCCCGGTTGTGAGAATCCTGCGCGACCGCTAATCTCGGGGCGTCGCTTGTGCCGCCCGGATGGTCTTTGCCCCCTTTTCTATGACCGCTTCGCCCGTTTACCACGATCCGCCTGCTCGCGTGCACGAGTTTGCCAACGGGCTTGTGCTGTTGGCCGAACCGATCCCGTCGATGCAGTCGGCGGCGTTCACGCTGATGACCCCCTGCGGGTACAGTTGCGAGCCTGCCGATCGGCTGGGGTTGTCGGGGTTGGTGTGCGACATGGTCCTCCGCGGCGCGGGACGTCGCGACAGCCGGGCGCTGATCAACGACCTGGAGAACCTGGGGGTCGAGCGGGGCGAATCTGTCGGCGCCTCGCAGTCGAGCTTCAGCGGCGCCACGCTCGCTGAGAGCTTGCCTGAGGCCCTTTCGATTTACGCCGACATCGTTCGCCGGCCCCACCTGCCGGCTGATCAGCTCGAAGCTGCGCAGCAAGTGTGCCTGCAGGAGATTCGCGGCGTCGAAGACGAGCCGGGGCAGAGGGTGATGGTCGAATTGCGGCGCCGCACGTATCCCGATCCCTGGGGCCGTCCCAGCCACGGCGACGAGGCGGGCGTCATGGCCGCCACCGACGCCGAAGTCGCGGCCCACTGGCGGCACAACTATCGCCCCAACGGCTCCATCCTGGCGGTCGCAGGGAACTTTGACTGGGATCGACTGCTCGACCATGTCGACGACCTGCTCGGCGATTGGCCCGCGGTCGCCGTCGAACCGGCGATCGACCGCGATCCGGCCGACACGTCGCCTCACATTGAGTACGACTCGAACCAATGCCACATCGGCATCGCGTATGCGACCGTGCCGTACAAACACCCCGATTACATGCAGGCGTGGGCCGCGGTCGGGATTTTATCGGGGGGGATGAGCTCGCGGCTGTTCACCGAGGTCCGCGAGAAGCGGGGGCTGTGCTACACGGTGAGCGCCTCGCTGCAGACCCAGCGCGAACGGGCTCGGGTCCTGTGCTACGCCGGCACGACCGCTGAACGAGCCCAGGAGACGCTCGACGTCACCTACGCCGAGCTTGTGCGATTGGCCGACGGAGTGACTCAGGCCGAACTCGACCGGCTCAAGGCCCGCATCAAGAGCAGCCTGATCATGCAACAGGAATCGACCTCGGCCCGCTCGAGCGCGATTGCCCGCGATTGGTTCCACCTCGGCCGGGTTCGGACGCTCGAAGAGATCAGCGACTTGGTCGACGCCCTGACCGCCGAGACGATCAGCTCCTATCTGGCGGCCAATCCTCCGAGCGACTTCACCTTCGCTACGCTCGGCCCGACGCCGCTGGCGATCCCCACATAAACGAAACAAGCATCTCACGCTGCCGCGCCGAGTTCGAAGGGGGCTCGCGCCGCTGCATGAGATGAGAATAGGCCCTTGTCGAGACCAGCAAGCCATGGAATTCCGTCAGCACACGCTCGATAACGGCCTCGAGATCGTCGCCGAGTGCAACGAAGCGGCCCATACGTCGGGGATCGGCTTTTTCGTCCGCACGGGAGCTCGCGACGAGAGCGACGAGGTGGCCGGGGTCAGCCATTTTCTGGAACACATGGCGTTCAAGGGGACCCCGCGCCGTAGCGCCGAGGACGTCAATCGCGAGTTCGACGAGATCGGCGCCCACTACAACGCCTACACCAGCGAGGAGGCGACCGTCTACTACGCCTCGGTCCTGCCCGAGTGCCTGGGGGCCAGCGTCGACATCCTGGCTGACATTCTTCGGCCCAGCTTGCGGGTCGAGGATTTCGACATGGAGAAGAACGTCATCTTGGAAGAGATTCAGATGTACGCCGATCAGCCCCCGTTCGGCATGGACGACCATATCAAGGAGCTTCACTACGGCGACCACCCTCTTGCCCGCAGCGTGTTGGGGACCTTGGAGTCGGTCGGGGCGCTCTCCGCCGATCAGATGCGCAGCTACTTCGAGTCGCGGTACTCGCCCGGCAACGTGTTCGTGGCCGCGGCGGGCAAGATCGACTTCGACGAGTTGGTGAAGCAAGTCGCTGCGCGGTGCGACGCCTGGACGCCGCGGGCGACGCCGCGCGAGATTCGCCGCCCCGAGTCGCGCACGGCCGTGAAACATGTCGTCCGCGAGTCCTCGACGCAGCAATACATCTTGCAACTAGCCGACGGCCCCGCGGCCGAGGACGCCGACCGCTATGCCGCAAAGATCCTGGCCACGATGATCGGCGACGACTCGGGGAGCCGCATGTACTGGGATCTCGTGGACTCGGGGCTCGTCGAGTCGGCCAGCCTGGGGCACTACGAGTATCAGGGAGCCGGGATGATGTTCACCTGGGTGAGTTGCCTCCCCGAGGACGCGGTCGACAATTACGCGCGGATTCACGAGTTGCTCGCCGCTGTCGAGCGCGACGGGTTCCGCCCTGAGGAACTGCGGCAGGCCCAGAACAAGGTCAAGTCGCGCGTCGTGCTAGGGAGCGAAAAGCCCCGCAATCGACTGTTCAACGTCGGCGGCAACTGGATGCAGCGTCGCGAGTACCGCAGCGTCGCGGCCGACCTCGCCGCAGTCGACTCCCTCACGCTCGCCGACATTCACGCGGTGCTGGCGAAGTATCCGCTTACCCGGGCGACGACGGTCACGATCGGGCCGCTGACGAGCTTCGACGTGGGGTGACGTGCGTCCGAGGGGCGTCCGAGCAGGTCAATGCGGCGCCACGGACCGACCCCCGAACGGAGCCGCGACTCACCCTAAATCTCGCATCGCGTCGATCGCCGTTTGCTTGCCGATCACCAGCAGGAATTGGTCGATCTTCAGCTTGTAGTCGCCGCCGGGGAACATCTCCAACTCGCCGCTTAAGGCGTCCTTGACGCCCAAGACCCACACGCTGAATCGCTTGCGGATGTCGATCTCTTGCAGCGTCTTGCCGATCAGCGTATCGGGAACCGCGATTTCGACGAAGCTATAGTCGGGGCTCAGCGGCAGGAAATCGACGATGTTCGGGCGGATGAGTCGATCGGCGAGCGACTCTGCGATTTCCGCCTCGGGGAAGATCACTCGCGAGGCGCCGAGGCTCTTGAGGATCTGGCCGTGCTCGTGGGTCACCCCTTTGACGATGATCCGCTTGGCTCCCAGGTCGCGGCAGTGGAGCGTCGCCAACAGCGACTGGGTGATGTCTTCGCCCAGGCTGATGATGACCGCGGTCGCGTCGGCCAGGGCGAGGTGCTCGAGCGTGCTCCGTTCAGTCGCATTGCCGATGACGGGCTCGTAGAGCACGTCGCTCAAGTCGCTGATTTTTTCGCGACTGCCGTCAAGCCCGGTGATGCGGGCGCCGTGCGATGACAACCGGCGCGCCAGCGCGGCGCCGAAGGAGCCCATGCCGATGATGATGTAATGCTGCTTTTTCGGTTCAGCCATAACGGATCAGTCAGGTTGCGAGAACTGCGTTCTCAGTGGCGAGTGAAGCGGCGACGGGGATCTGCAGGGACAGTCAAGTCGTTGCAGCTCTGTTCGGCAAAACATCGCCGCCGAGTGCACGGAGAGTGCTGAGGGAGCGGAATTCGGAGTCGGCATACGTTGAGCGTCGATCATCCTCGGGCGTTCCAGCGTCCTCATATCTCAAGGTCCTCTCGTCAGCCCAACAACGGTTCCTCCCGCTCGTACTCGAGCGTGTGCCTCTGCTCGATCGAGGAGACGGCCGCGAACACCGAAATCGGCCCCAAGCGGCCGAGGAACATGCAACAGATGATGACGATCCGGGCGAGATTCGACAACTCGGTCGTCATGCCGGTGCTGAGCCCGACGGTTCCCAGGGCCGAGGCGGTCTCGAACAGCACGTCGATGAACAGACCCTGCGAGCGATCAGCGACGGGCTGACGCTGCTGCATGACGAGGATCGCGGTCACCGAGACGACCATGATGACGGTGAACAGCATGGCGACGGCGGTCGCTCGGCCGGCGGTCTCGGCGGGGATCGAACGGCGGAAGAAGTTGACGTGACTTGCTCCGCGAAATCGCGACCAAGCGTGGAGCACCAGCACCATCAGCGTCGAGATCTTGAATCCCCCTGCGGTCGAGCACGGCCCGGCTCCCACGAGCATCAACAGCAGCGTGATGAACAACGATGCGTTGGTCAACGTGCCGACGTCAATCGTGTTGAATCCCGCCGTGCGGCAGGAGACGGCGTGAAACGCGGCCCCCATCGCACGTTGCCACCATGGCATCGAGCGAAAGGCCTTGTCGAATTCCAACAGCAGGAAGGTCAACGTGCTGAGCGCCAACAGCCCGCCGGTGCCCAGCAGCATCACTTTGCTGTGCAGGCTGAGATGTTGCCACAACTCGCCCCAGGGGCGTTTCCAGTTGCGCGCCAAATCGAGAATGACCGGATAGCCCAGCCCCCCGACAATCACCAGCGCCATGATTGTGAGGCAGACGATCGGGTCGTCGCGGTACTGCACCATGCTGTTGGCGTAGAGCGCGAACCCCGCGTTGCAGAACGCGGACACCGAGTGGAATAAACCCGACCACAGTGCGCGGCTCAGGGACCCCTGTTCGGTCATCCAGAATCGCAACGACAGGATTGCCCAGCCGACAGCTTCGCAGACGAAGGTGGCGTAAATGACGTTTCGCAACACCCATTTCAGGTCGACGCGATCGCCGGCCCCCAGGGTTTCGGCGATGACGTTGCGTTGTCGCAGGCTTGCCTGCGAGCCGAGGTTCAGCAACGTAAAGGTCGTGACGGTGACAATGCCGATGCCGCCGAGTTGGATCAAGCCGAGAATGACGATTTGGCCGAACAGGCTGAACTCGCCGGCGGTGTCGCGGACCGTGAGTCCCGTGACGCAGGCCGCACTGGTGGCCGTGAAGTAGGCGTCCAACAGCGAGACGGGGCGATCGGCCCGTTCGCCGCGAGAAGCCGGCAGCTGCAGCAGCAGGGCCCCGACAGTGATCAGTCCGAAGAACGTGGCGAAAGAGACCCGGGCCGGGTACTTGACCATCGATCCGGAAAAAGTGGTGGCGGCCATAGGAGGCTACGATCAGACCGATTCTGTCAGGCTCAGGTTCAGCCAGGATCGCGGGAGTCGTGCCGCGCCGCTGCGACTGGGATATGCCAAGGGCCCGTTGTATCACAGGTTGCCGCAGCGGGAGAGGGGCGTTTCGACGCCCAGTTCTCCCGGAATTCGTCGGTTCGGCGACCGGCCGGCCGTCGCGGTTGCCCGTTTTCTCCGCAGAAAACGGTCGTAGGCTGGTTATGGCGGTCAAACCGATTTTCGTCCCACCCCGCCGAGGGGAGACGCGTCGCGAAATCCCCGGCCCCGCACTCTGCGGCAAGCTAGGTTTCACACGGGACCGAGGCGGTACGGCCGACAGGTCGGCGCCGCCAGCTTCCCCTCTCGCTCGTCACAGTCCTTCTCGTGGGTTCGATGCGACGCAACGCCCGGGGCGGAACGTTGCGAGGGTCGTTTCGGCCCCCTCGAGGCCTCCGGCCGAGCGCGAGCCTGTTTCGCGATTCCACGCCACGCTGCTGCACGGGACCACAGAATGGCCGCCAATGATCTGCGCGTCTTGATCGTCGACGACGATCGCGAGTCGCTGGACCGGACCCAGCGAATGCTGCGAGCCTATCGCCGCGATTGGGAAATGGAGTTTTGTCTCGGCGCCGCCGCGGGGCTCGATTCCCTCGCCCAAAAGCCCTACGACGCGGTGGTCGCCGACCTGAACATGTTCGGCGTCGACGGGGCCGAGATGCTCGGCTGCGTCCGCGACTTGTATCCCGACGCCGTGCGATTGTTGGTTTGCCCTCCCGAGAAGTCGGCGGCGCTTGTCAAGTCGCTGGGGGTGGCTCATCGGTACTTGTCCAAACCGGTCGACGTCGGCCTGATGCGCGAGTCGATCGCGCGCGCCGCGATGCTGGGTCGGCGCTTGCGCAAGCCGGGGGTGAAGGGGCTGGTGAGCCAGATCGACAAGCTCCCCTCGCTTCCCGACGTGTACATCGCCATCGTCGAGGAGCTGCAGCGCGAGGACGCCGAGGTGGGCCGCGTCTCTGAGTTGTTGGCTCGCGACGTCAGCATGACCGCCAAGGTGCTGCAATTGGTCAACAGCTCGTTTTTCGGACTGGCGGTCCACGTCTCCGACGTCCGGCACGCGGCGGCTCTGCTGGGGCTCAACTCGCTCAAGCCGCTCGTGTTGACGGCGGGAGTCTTTAAGCAGCTTGAAGAGTCGCGGATCCCCGCCGAACTGCTCGAACGGGTCATGGATCACAGTCTGGCCGTTGGGGCCTTGGCTCAGCACATCGCAATTGTCGAGGGGCTCCCTCGCGACGCGGCCGACAACGCGATGCTCGCCGGCGTGCTGCACGACATCGGCAAGCTGGTCCTCTCGGATCACTTCGGACGCAACTACGCGTTGGTCTGTCAGGCGGCCGAGCAATCGGGCCTGCCGCTGTTGGCCGCCGAGCAGGATCAGCTCGAAGCGACCCATGCCGACATCGGCGGTTACCTGCTGGGGCTGTGGGGTCTGCCTCAGGATATTGTCGAGGCGGTCGCCTTCCACCACGATCCCCGCGCGCTGGATTGCTCGACCTTCTCCCCGTTGACGGCCGTTCACGTCGCCAACGCGATCGTCCATGCCCGCCGGGACGAGGACGGTCAGCGGAAGGTCGATCCGACGAAGTTCGATCGCAAGCACTTGGCCAAGCTGAAGTGCGAGCATCGCGTATCAGCTTGGGTCGCGCTGGCCGAAGAGGCGGTCGCGGTCTGATCCGAGCGTCGGTTCACCACTGTCGCAGATACTCTGCGAGTCCGTGGTCCGCGAACCATGCGGCCGTCCACGATTGCTCGCTGGCGTACCCTCGCCGGTCGTCGGGCAGCAGATAGGTCTCGCACTCGATCGTGCGGCCGTCGTCGAGCGCGACCGTCACCGGCGCCCGGTCGTAGAGCGACGACTCGTACTCGTCCAACAGCGAGACGGTTTCCGGGTCGAGATCGAAGTAGACGAGCCCCGGCACTTGCTCGACGGGCTCCCCGCGGGACATGACCGGAAACAACTGCCCGGCGGCCCGCCGCACCCGATAGCCCGTCACGCTTCCCCCTTGGGAAGCGAACCGTCGCGGCACGACGCGGTCCCACACTTCGGCGAACATGAGCGTGCCGTAGGCGAACAGGTGCATGACGGAACCAGACAGAGAACTTGAGGATCGAAAGCCGCGAGTTTCCGATCGTCCGACGTCGCGTGGGAGATTCTAACAGAAACTGCCTCCGTTGCGTTTCGGCAAGGCGCGGGTTTCGCGACCGGCGAGTTCTTGCGATGCTTCCGCGAGGATGCCTACGCCTCGATCAGCACGCCGCCGCAGACATGGTTCAGCTTGTTCAACCCGTTGTACGCCGCCACTTTGTAGCACTCGGCGAGCGTCGGGAAGTTGAACACGTTGTTGATGAAGAACTCGACGTCCCCGTCGAGCGCCATGACCGCCTGCCCGATGTGAATCAGTTCGGTCGCCCCCGTACCGATGACGTGCACCCCCAGGATCTTGTGCGTCTCCTGGTGAATCAGCAGCTTGAGCATTCCGAGCGTGTCGCCGAGCAACTGCCCGCGGGCGATCTCGCGGTAATTGGCGACCCCCGCCTCGTAGGGAACTCCCTCCTCGGTGAGCTGCTCTTCGGTCTTGCCGACCATCGAGATCTCGGGCACGGCGTAGATGCCGTAGGGGAACAGCGACGTGTTGTAGTTGCCGACGTCGCACTGGCCGAAGGCGTGGCAGATCGCCCGGCGGCCTTGCTCCATCGAGGTGCTCGCCAGAGCGGGGAAGCCGATGACGTCCCCCGCGGCGTAGATGTGCTCGGCAGCGGTCTGATAGTTCTCGTTGACCCGCAGGCGTTCGCGGTCGTCGAACTCGATCCCCGCGCGCTCGAGCCCCAGCGAACCGCAGACGCCTTGTCGGCCGACGGCGTACAGCAGCGTCTCGGCGTGCAGCGTCTTGCCCGATTCGAGTCGCGCCTGAACCAGCCGCGGCGAGTTGCCTGCGCGGGCGTCGACTTCCTCGATCCGCTCCACTTTCTCGCCCAGTCGGAGGGTGATCCCCTTCTGGCGGAGGAAGTAGTGAAAAGCGTCGCAGATTTCCTGGTCGAGGAATCCCAGCACGCGGTCGCGGCCCTCGACGAGCGTCACCCGCACGCCGAGGGTCGCCATGATGCACGCGTACTCGGTGCCGATCACCCCGCCCCCCACGACGACCATCGTCCGCGGCAGGTGGTCGAGGTGGAGCACCTCGTCGCTTGTGAAGATGGTCCGGCCGTTGAACGGCACCGACTGGGGTCGCGCGGGGCGGGTCCCCACTCCCACGAGAAACCGGTCGGCCGAGATGACTTCGACCTGCTCGTCGCGGACGATCTTGACCTCGAACGGGCTGGCAAACTCGGCCCGGCCCCACAGCAGTTCGATGCCGTTGCGATCGAACTGGTCGCGAATGACGTCCCACTCGTGCCGGATGACCTGCTGCGAAGCGACCACCAGGTCGGCGATTGTGATGTGCTTCTTCGCTTGGTTGTTGCCTCCCAGAAGCCCGCGGCTGTTGGCGCCGGTCAGGTGGAGGACCGCCTCGCGGAGGGCCTTTGACGGGATCGTCCCCGTGTTGATCTGGGCTCCTCCCAGGACGGCGTTCTTCTCGATGATCGCCACCCGCTTGCCGAGCTTGGCGGCCTGGATGGCGCCCTTCTGCCCCGCGGGACCGGTGCCGATGACGATGCAGTCGTAGTGTTTCATGGGAAGATGGCAAGATCGGGGAGTGGTCGAAAGTCGCAACGGCCGCCGAGTTGAAAGAGCGTAATGCCGTCGCTTTCCATTTCGACCTTCCCAGCGAAGATTCTCCACTTAGGAAAACTTTGCCGTTATCACCCGCACTGCAGCCCGGGCAAGGAACGCCGCCGGCGCCGATTACGCGGGAACTGACGAATAGAGCGGGTCTTTGGTAGAATCGCTAAGTTCGCCAAGTGCGGCGTCGTGTCGCTGCCGACTCGACGCGATTTGGGATCTTTGCTGCGGAATCTTCCAACATGACGTTCCCGCGGAGATACTCGCTGCGACTGCTCCTAACGGCCTTGACGCTTGCGGCCGTGGCGTGCGGAGGGGCGGCTCGTTCGCTGCAACTCAAGCAGGCGGAACGCGCCGCGCTTCTGCATTTTCAACAGGCGTCCGTAGGCGCCGGCCCGCTCGCAGGTCCGTCGACTCCGGCTTGGCTCGTCCCGCTGCTCGGGCAGGATCACTTCCAGCATCTTCGCTCGCTGCAATTATGGGGCGTCGGGCCCGCAACGTTGACGGCGGCGGGCGACGTTCGCTGGGCGGAGACCGTCCATTTCATGGAGAGCTCGCGGAGCGACCGCGCTCCGCTCCTGCCGCTTGAGACCTTTGCCGCGTTCGCAAAGTTGTCTCGCGTGCGGGACTTCATGTTCACGGGACCTTACGACGATCGCGTTCTAGAGTACGTCAAGAACTGGCCTTTGGAGCGTTGCTGTTTGATCGACACGCGCATTCGCGGCGGCGGTCTGGCGGCGTTGAGGCCGGAACGCCTCAAGGTGTTGACGCTCGTCAATTCCCCGGTCGACGACGCGGGGCTCCTGGCGTTGGGGCGATTCGTCGACCTGCGAGGGCTGTTGCTCGACAACGTCCCTGTCGAGGGGACTGAACTGGGACGACTGAACTCCTTGGACTCTTTGGAGATGCTTTGTCTGATCAGACTTCCCCTCCGCCAGGGCGTTTTGCAAGAATTACGGCTGAAGAATCTCAAAACGCTCGCAGTCGCCCGCACTCGGCTCAGCGACCAGGATTGCTTGGCGCTCGCCAATTGCAGCCAATTGCGGGAGTTGTATCTGGTCGACGCGCGAGTTTCGGACCAGGCGATCAACCTCTTGGCGCAGCGGCTGCCGAAATGTCGCTTTCATCTGCAGGAGGGATACGCAGTCGCCCGAGAATTGCCCAGGCCGGCGCCGCACTTCCAATTCGACACGATCTTCCTCCTTCACCCGGGGATTCGAGACGTGCGTGATTTGACCGATATTCGTCGTGCTGCCTTTCCGGCGGCTTCGTCCGAAGCGGCGCCACCGCTTTCGTTCCTGGATCCTCCGGACGGACTGGCGCCGTAACCGTCTCTCAATTCCTTACTTCCCGTCGCATGTCCCTGTTCGCCGCTGCTGAAGCCGAGAATCGACGCCGGGCCGAGCCGCTCGCCGCACGGATGCGCCCTCGCACGCTTGCCGAGTTCGTCGGCCAATCGCATTTTCTTGGCGAAGGCAAACTGCTGCGGCGGCTCATCAAGGCCGACCGTCTCACCGCCCTCTTGTTTTACGGCCCCCCGGGAACCGGCAAGACGACGCTCGCGCACCTGTTGGCCAAGGAGACCCGGGCGCGGTTCCGCCAACTCAACGCCGTCACGAGCGGGATCAAAGAGCTGCGCGAGCTGTTGGACGACGCTCGCGACGTCCTCTCAGTCGACGGCGTGCGCACGCTGCTGTTCATCGACGAAATTCACCGCTTCAACAAGTCCCAGCAAGACGCCCTCCTCCCCGACGTGGAGAGCGGCGGGGTCGTGCTTGTCGGCGCCACGACGGCTAACCCGTTTTTTGCCGTCAACGACGCCCTGGTGAGTCGGGCGCGCGTGTTCGAGTTCCAGCCGTTGGCCGAGGAAGACGTCGTCGCCCTGCTGCGGCGGGCGATCGCCGACAGTGATCGCGGACTCGGCGCCGTGCCGATCGAGGCCGACGATGCCGCGCTGACCTTCCTCGCCGTCACGTGCGACGGCGACGCCCGGCGGGCTCTTTCGGCGCTCGAGGTCGGCGTCCTCTCGGCCGACGAGCGCCCGGTGCGATTCACGCGCGAACTGGCCGCCGAGAGCGTCCAGCGCAAAGCGATCCAGTACGACGCCGCGGGAGACTCCCACTACGACTCGGCCAGCGCGTTGATCAAGAGCATCCGCGGCAGCGATCCCGACGCGGGAATGTACTGGCTTGCCCGGATGCTCGAGGGGGGCGAGGACGTGCGGTTCCTGTGCCGACGGTTGGTGATCTTGGCGAGCGAGGACGTAGGGAACGCCGACCCGCACGCCTTGCCGCTGGCGGTGGGGACGATGCAGGCGTGTGAGTTTGTCGGCTTGCCGGAGTGCCAACTCGCCCTTGCGCAGTGCGTCGCGTATCTCGCCTGCGCCCCGAAGAGCAACGCCGCGACGGTCGCAATCGGCGAGGCCCGAGCCGACGTCCGCGAGGGGCGGCTCGTCCCCGTTCCCAAGCATCTGCAGGACGCCCACTACGCTGGCGCCCAGCGGCTTGGCCATGGCGCAGGATACCAATACGCCCACGACTCCCCGGGAGGCGTCGCGGCCCAGGACTACCTGGGGGTCAACCGCGAATACTATCGCCCGGTTGATCGGGGGTTTGAATCGCAGTTAGCTCAGCGGCTGGCCGCGATCCGCCGTCAACTGCGCGGCGAGTGAGTCGCTCGCGAAAGTCTTGCCTTCAAGCCGTTGGTCCTATGTCCGCCTACGATTCAGCCGCCGACCACGCCGCCGATGCTGCCGTCACTGCCGTGGTGATCGTCGATCACGGTTCGCGCCGCGCCGAGAGCAACGACCTGTTGGTGGCGGTCGTCGCGGCGTATCGGGCTCGCGGACAGTGGCCGATCGTCGAGCCGGCTCACATGGAGCTTGCCGAGCCGACGATCGTCCAGGCGTTCGCCCGATGCGTCGCCCAGGGAGCGACGCGGGTCATCGTGTTTCCGTATTTCCTGGCCCCGGGGCGGCATTGGGGCGAGGATATTCCGCGGCTGGCCGCTGAAGCGGCCGCCGCTTGCGGCGGGGTGGAGCACCTCGTGACGGCGCCGTTGGGGCTTCATCCCCTGGTGCTGGAGGTGATCGACGAGCGGATCGCCCACTGCCTGCGCCGCGTCCGCGGCGAGGGGGCCCCCTGCGACGCCTGTTCCCCGGACAGCGGTTGCCTGCTGCTGGCGCCGTCGAATCAGTAAAGTCGTCCAGGCTCGCGGGACGATACTCCCCGACGACGCCGTGCCGTTGTCGCATCGGCTCCCTCTTTTCTGCTCCTCATGTTCCCTTGCATCGAGGTCACTGATGGCCTGCCTGATGTTGGCCTTCGTCGTGCTGGCGATTCGTCGCGGGCCGCGGGCTGCCTTGCTCACGATCGCGGCCTGGCTCTCGCTGGCGCTTTCGACGGCCCAAGCGGCGCCCTTCGTCCCCGGCACGGGCGTGAAGGTCCCCGGCGTCGGCGACGACATGGAAGATCCCAACTGGCGGTACGTCCCCAACGGCGCCAAGGCAAGCTATGAACAGGACGAGCAACAGCGCCCCCCCGGCGGATACTCGACCAACGGCCGGTGGTACGAGAGCGCCATGCGGGGGCAGCCTGACGTGGTGAAGCGGATCGCCACCCCTCCCGGCGGGCTCGCGGGGAGCAAAGGCTCGCTCCTGCTCGTCACGCGCCTGTCGGGCGTTCCCGGAGAGCTGGCCCATAAGAAAATGCAAGACGACTTGCTGTTAGGCGTCAAGGAACGTCTCGGCCGGCCGATCGCCGTCAATTGGCAGCCAAGTTGCGTCGTCCGGGTTTACCTTCCTGAATGGGACCGCTGGGAACAACGGAGCGGCTCGAGTTTCGGCTTTCGAGCCGACGTCCGTGGTCGCAAGCCGAACGGCGACTCCGAAGCGTACTGGCCCGGCATGTTCATTTCGTTCCACAGCAGCACGAGCAAGCAGTTTGATCACGATCACGCCCAGATCCTCGTTCGTGCCGACGAGAAGGGGCGCGACGTCGACGGGCCGATCATCGAGGAGCCCGGCTGGATCACGCTCGGCCTTTCGTTCACGCCCGACGGACAGGTCCACTACTACGCCCGGCCCGGAGTCGAGGACCTGACCGAAGAGGATTACCTCTACAGCAGCCGAGCGTACGGCAATCGGTGTCTGTACGTCGACGCGATTTTCTTCAACGTCGCAAACTTCGAAAACGGCAAGAACTGGTCGACGCCGTGGGTCGTCGACGACCCGATGGCGTACGTCATCCCGCCGCAGGGGCAGCGAGTGGAGAACCTCGGGCGCGGCGCCGCGGGTTCGACGGCGGGGCGATCGCCGTCGAAGGGACTGATGGGGCTTTTCCGCAAGTAGCGCGGCGTTAACTCGCAAGCCTATTGCGACTTGGCGATTGCCGCGCGGGTTCGTGATACGCTTGCGGCAAGGCGCTCGCCCCCCCACAATGCGGCCATGAACCTCCGCGAGTTCTGGATCGACGTCGGCGGCACCTTCACCGATTGCCTCTCCCGTGTGCCCGACGGCCGCTTGGTCCGGCACAAGCTCCTTAGCTCCGGGGCGACCAAAGGGACCGTCGGCCCTGAGAGTTCGCCAAGCGCGATCTTCGATCCGCTCCGCAGCGGCGAACCCGCGGAGTTCTGGGTCGGGTTCGATCTGACGTTGCTCGATCCCGCCGGCCGGCCGGGAGAGTCGAGGCGGGTCGTCGCCTTCGACCCGCAGCTTGGTCGGCTTGAACTTGATCGCCCCGCGCCCGCGTCGGCGTTCGCCGGGGCCAGATACGAATTGACTTGCGGGCTCGGCTCGCCCGTCTTGGGGATCCGCTATCTCCTCGGCCTGCCCCTCGCTGAGGTTGTGCCGCCGATTCGATTGCGACTCGGCACCACGCGGGGCACGAACGCCCTGCTCACTCGTCGCGGCGCCCGCACCGCGCTGGCGACGACGCGCGGGTTTGGCGACCTGCCGCTCATCGGCTACCAGAACCGCCCACGGCTGTTCGACTTGACGATCCGCAAGGCCCCGCCGCTCGCCGAACGAATCGTCGAGATCGACGAGCGGATCGCCGCCGACGGAACAGTGCTCGTCCCGGTCGACGAGTCGCAGGTGCGCAAGCGGCTCGTCGCGCTCCGCGCCGCGGGGATCGAGTCGCTTGCCGTTTGCCTGCTTCACGCCGATCTCTATCCCGGCCACGAAATCGTCGTCGAGCGAATTGCTCGCGAGGTCGGGTTCATCGAGGCGAGTCGCTCGAGCGCCGTCGCGCCGCTGGTGAAGATCGTCTCGCGCGGCGACACGACCACGGTCGACGCCTATCTCAATCCCGTGCTGCGGCAGTACCTCGCCGAGCTCGAGGCCGCGCTCCCCGGCAGCGAGGTGCGGGTGATGACTTCGGCCGGCGGACTGGCGACCGCGGCGATGTTCCGTGGCCACGAGAGCGTGCTGTCCGGCCCCGCGGGGGGCGTCGTCGGGTACGCCCGCGTCGCCGCCGCGGCCGGTTGCCCGCGGGCGATCGGCTTCGACATGGGGGGCACGAGCACCGACGTCTCGCGGTTCGACGGCCGGTTCGAGTTCGAGTACGAAACCGAGAAGGCCGGCGTGCGGCTGGTGACGCCGACGCTGGCGATCGACACGGTGGCTGCGGGGGGAGGTTCGATCTGCGGATTCGACGGCGTCAAGCTCGTCGTCGGCCCCGCGAGCGCCGGGGCCGACCCCGGCCCGGCGTGCTACGGCCGCGGCGGGCCGCTTGCCGTAACCGATCTGAACGTCCGATTGGGGCGCATTGCGGCCGAGCGGTTTCCCTTTGCCGTCGATCGCGCCGCGGTCGACCGCCGACTTGCCGAACTGGCCGAGGAGGTCGCCGCTGCAACCGGCGAACGGCTTGCGCCGGACGACCTTGCTGCGGGACTGTTGCGCATCGCCAACGCGAACATGGCTCGCGCGATTCGCAACGTGACGGTCGCCAAGGGCTATCAGCCGGGCGAGTATGCGCTGGTGTCGTTCGGCGGCGCCGCAGGACAGCATGCGTGCGCCGTCGCCGAGGAGCTCGGCATCCGCCGCATCCTCGATCACCCCGACGCCAGTCTGCTCAGCGCCTACGGCATCGGTCTAGCCGACCTGTCGCGCCACGGCGCGGCGGGGGTGTACCGCCCCGCTGCGGTCGTCGCGGACGAACAGATCGATCGCGTGCTGACGGAGCTAGAGCAAGCGGAGATCGCGGCGCTCATGGCCGAAGGCGCCGATCAAGGCACGATCGAATCGACCCGATCGCTCGACGTGCGGTATCGCGGGACCGATGCGGCGCTCAACGTGCCGCTGACGCCCGGCGCCGATTGGCGCGAGGAATTCCGCCGCCGTCATCGGCGCGAGTTCGGTTACGAGCAGGCGTCGCGCGAGCTCGAGGTCGCGGTCGCGCGGGTCGAAGTCGTCGCCCGTTCGGCTGCCGCGCTCCCCGCAAGCGATTCGGCCCCGCGCTTTGCTGCGAGAACGGAGTCGGCGACCACCGCATGGTTTTCGGGGCGAGAACTCGAGACGTCGGTGTTCGGTCGCGAGGCGCTCGCCCCCGGGGCGGTCGTCGCGGGGCCGGCGCTTGTCGCGGGACCGCACTCGACCTTGGTCGTCGACCCCGGGTGGGAGGCCGAGTTACTTAGCGGCGGCGAGCTCTTGTTGACTCGCCTGGCCGAGCCGAGCGATCCTGCCGCAACGCCCAAAGGGGGGCCTGGCAGGCTGGAAAGCCGACCGTACGATGCGGCCTCCTCCGAGGCGGTCCTCTTGGAAGTGTTCAACAATTTGCTTGCCGGGGTCGCCGAGCGGATGGGGCACGTGTTGCGACGCACCGCGGGGAGCGTCAACGTCAAGGAGCGGCTCGACTACAGTTGTGCCGTGTTCAACGCCGCGGGCGAGCTGGCCGCGAACGCCCCGCACGTTCCGGTTCATCTGGGAGGGATGGGGGCGACGGTTCGCGCGCTGATCGCCGACAACCCCGACCTGCGGCCCGGCGACGTGTTTCTCACGAACGATCCCTATCGCGGGGGGTCGCATCTGCCCGACCTCACCGTGGCGCTTCCGGTGCACGATGAACCGACCGGCGAGTTGCTGTTCTGGACCGCGTGCCGAGCTCATCATGCTGAGATCGGCGGGGTGCGTCCCGGATCGATGCCCCCGCGGGCCGCCACGCTGGGCGAGGAAGGGGTCGTCATCGCCAATTTCCGAATTGTCCGTGCCGGCGAGTCGCAAGAGGAGGCGCTGCGCGAGCTGTTGACCTCGGCGCCATACCCCTCGCGAGCCGTCGAGGAAAACCTAGCCGACGTCCGCGCTCAGGTCGCCGCCGTGCAACAAGGCGCTTCGGATCTGCGCGAGTTGGCTAGCCGCTACGGCCGTCGCGAGTTGCTACGGCAGCTCGATGCGATTCAAACGGCTGCGGAAACCAAGGTCCGCACGGCGCTTGCCAAGCTGCCGCCGGGGGAACGACGGTTCGTCGATTTCCTCGAAACGGCCGAGGGAGCAAGCATTCCGATCGTCGTGAAGATTGCCCTCGGCGGCTCGTCATGCGAGTCGAGCGCCGGGCGCCTGGGAGCGAGCGGAGCGATCCCCGGTGGAAGCGCCGCGGAGGGCTCCGTCGTGCTCCGCCCCCAGACGCCCGAGGGACTTCCAATACTCGCGGGAAGCTCCCGCCCCCCCGCCGCGATCATTGACTTCACCGGCACGGCCTCTGCCGTCGCGGGCAACCTGAACGCCAACGCGGCGATCGTCTCTGCGGCGGTCATGTACGTGTTGCGACTGCTTGTGGCCGAGGACGTGCCGCTCAACGAAGGGATGCTGCGAGCGGTTGAGATCGTCCTCCCCGAGGGCGTGCTCAATCCCCGCCCGGCCGCGAATCTCAGCGAGTCGCCGGCGGTCGCCGCAGGGAACGTCGAGACCTCGCAGCGCGTGGTCGACGTGCTGTTGGGCGCCTTGGGGCTCGCCGCGGCGAGTCAGGGGACGATGAACAATCTGCTGTTCGGCAACGATCGGAGCAGTTGCTACGAAACGATCTGCGGCGGCAGCGGTGCGACGGCCGCGGGCCCCGGCGCCGACGCGGTCCAGGTGCACATGACCAACACCCGCGCGACCGACCCCGAAGTCCTGGAACGCCGCCTTCCGGTCCGCTTGCGGGAGTTCTCGATCCGTCACGGCTCCGGCGGCGCCGGAGGACATTGCGGCGGCGACGGGGCGGTGCGGACGATCGAGTTTCTCGAACCGATGGACGTCTCGCTCATCACGCAGCGCCGCGGGCCCCATCCTCCCTTCGGCGCCGCAGGAGGAGAGCCCGGCGTTGTGGGCGAAAACCGTTTGCTCCGAGCCGACGGGACTGTGGTCCTCCTCCCTGGCGTCGCCGAAGCGAGCGTCGAACCCGGCGACGCAATCGAAATTCGAACCCCCGGCGGCGGAGGGTGGGGCGCGCCTTTGTAGGAGGGCCTGGAGTGCGTGTTGCACCGCCTGGAGTTTCGTCCTTCGGCAACCGCTTCCGTTTGCCGTTCTTGACGCGAACGCCATGCTGCCGGCGGCCCGCAGACTTGCGTTCGAGACGCCTTCGCCCCGGGGTTGCCCGACGACCCAGTTGCCTCGATAATCATGCCTTTGCCTCTCCCCGCGACCGGTCCGATGTCCCGTCGCGAGCCCGCTTTTCACTGGCTTTGCCGCAGGAAGGGAAACCGATGCCCCGCAACAAGATCTTCGCCAACGCCGCCGAAGCCATTGGCGACACCCCGATGATCCGCATCAATCGGCTCGTCCCCGAGGGGCATGCCGTGGTGTACGCGAAGTGCGAGTTCTTCCAGCCGCTCAACAGCGTCAAGGATCGGATCGGCGCGGCGATGATCGCCGCGGGCGAGAAGTCCGGAGCGATTGACGCCGAGACGCACATCATCGAGCCGACCAGCGGCAATACGGGGATCGCGTTGGCGTTCGTCTGTGCGGCCAAGGGTTACAAACTCACGCTCACCATGCCCGAATCGATGTCGGTGGAACGCCGCGCGCTGCTCCGTGCGATGGGCGCGAACCTCGTGCTCACCCCCGCTGCCGAGGGGATGAAGGGCGCCATCGCCAAGGCGACCGAGATGGTCGCGACCGAGAAGAACGCCTGGATGCCGCAGCAGTTCGAGAATCCGGCCAACCCGGCCATCCATGAGGCGACGACCGGTCCCGAGATTTGGGAAGACTCCGGCCACGACGTCGACATGATCGTCGCGGGGGTCGGTACGGGAGGGACGATCACTGGGGCGACTCGGTACTTGCGAACGAAGAATCCCGCCTTCAAGGCGATCGCCGTCGAGCCGACCGACAGCCCCGTCATCAGCGGCGGCAAGCCTGGACCGCACAAGATTCAAGGCATCGGCGCCGGCTTTATCCCCAAGAACCTCGACACGTCGCTCGTCGACGAAGTGATCCAGGTCAGCAACGAGGAGGCGTTCATGTGGGCCCGCCGGCTCGCCAAGGAAGAAGGGATCATGGCCGGCATCTCGAGCGGCGCCAACATGTGCGCCGCCGCCAAAGTGGCCGCCCGACCCGAGAACCAAGGAAAAAAGATCGTCACGATCATGTGCAGCCTCGGCGAGCGGTACCTGTCGACCCCGTTGTTCGAGGGGCTCACCGGCTAGCGAGAATCACGTCCGCTAAGTGAACCGCGGAGACACGGCTGGCGCGGGGCGAACATATGCCTTCGCACTGTTGCCGCGCCCTCCGTGCCTCCGTGGTACGAACTCAATGACTCTGCTTCCAATTGTCGAACCCTCGCTGCGGCCGCGACTGCCTGAATGGCTGCGCGTGCAGCTTCCCGCGGGGCGGGCGCAGGCAGCGTTCAACGTCACCGACGGGGCGGTGCATGACCACGCCCTGCACACCGTGTGCGAGGAGGCCCGGTGTCCGAACGTGCATGACTGTTGGTCGCAGGGGACGGCCACGTTCATGATCGCGGGCAAGAGTTGCACACGCGGCTGCCGATTCTGTTCGGTCGAAACGCTCCGCGCCCCCGAGCCCCCCGACGCCGACGAGCCGGAGCGGCTTGCCGGAGCGTGCGGCCGGCTCAACCTCGACCATGTCGTGATCACCGTGGTCAATCGCGACGACCTGCCCGATGGCGGGGCGGCCCACTACAGGGCGTGCGTCGAGGCGGTCCGCCGTCGGTTGCCGGACGCGGGGATCGAACTGCTTTCCAGCGATCTGGCCGGCAATTGGGAGGCGCTTGAGTCGCTCGTGGTCGGCGCCCCGCTTGACGTCTTCGCCCACAACGTCGAGTGCGTTCCGCGGCTCGATCGCGAGGTCCGCGACCCGCGGGCGAGTTTTTTTCTCAGTCTTGAAGTCCTCCTGCGGGCGAAGGAGCTGCGACCCGACGTCGCCACGAAGAGCAGCCTGATGGTCGGCCTGGGCGAAACCGATGCCGAAGTGACCGCAGCGCTGCAGGAACTTCGCGGAGCCGGCGTCGATCTGTTGACGATCGGCCAGTACTTGGCGCCGGGCAAACCGGGAACTCGATTCCTGCCGGTTGCTCGGTACGTCCCCCCGGAACAGTTCGCTGCGTGGGAACGTGAATCGCTTGCCATGGGATTCCGCGGCGTCGCCGCGGGGCCGCTGGTGCGAAGCAGCTACAAGGCGGGCGAGCTTCTGGCCGCGACTCGATGAACGCCGTGTACCTCGCCGCGCCCTCTGGGCGAGACTGCGACGAATTCTTGGGCGCGGTCGAGCGAAGCCGTGAATTGCATTCCCATTGGGCCCATCCGCCGAACGCCCGAGAGGGGTTTGAGCAGTACTTGGAACGGCTGAAAGCGGATCGCCACGCGGGGTTTTTCGTACGACGCCAGATTGACGACGCACTAGCGGGCGTCGTAAACATCAACGAAATCGTCCGCGGATGCTTTTGCAGCGGCTACTTGGGGTACTACGCTTTCGTCCCGTATGCGGGGCAAGGGCTGATGCGACAGGGCTTGCGTTTGGTCATCGACGAGGCGTTCGACTCGCTCGGGTTGCATCGCGTGGAGGCGAACATCCAGCCCGACAATGCGGCGTCGATTGCGCTGGCAAGAAGACTGGGATTTTGCCGGGAGGGTTTCTCGCCTCGTTATCTGCGACTAGAGGGAGAATGGCGCGACCACGAGCGATGGGCTCTCACTAAAGAGAATCGCCCATGAATCGAAAAGTAGCTTGCAGTCTCGGGCGAGTGGTACGTCAATAGAACAGATTTCCGCCAAAGTTCGGGACTTCTCCTGCCTGTACGGCGGCGTTCCACCGGTCAAGCTCCTTTCGCGGCCAAAACTTGCGACAGAGTTCGAAGTACTCGAGCACGACGTCGCGTTCGCCTCTTTCCAACAGTTCCTTGGCCATGGCCATGTTGGGGCCGAAGGAGTTGAGCTGCGGCGAGCCCGACGTCTTGCCGGTCTTCAGCAAGCAAGTCTTCGCCTCCTCGACGTCGCCGTTCGCCAGTGCGATGCGTCCCAGGACGAGGTTGCCGTGATGCACGGCGTTGCCCGTGTTCCAGTCCCGCGGGGTCTTGTCGGCGAGTTCCAGCAATTCTTCGGCGTAGGCCGTCGCTGTTTCGAGTTTACCGGCCAAGAAGGCCGTCTTCGCGAGATCGCCCAAGGCGTAGAAGCGGGCGTTGACTCCGTCGTCGAGTTCAGTCGCCCGTTCCAGCTTTGCAAGCGATTGTGTCGCCAGTCGCCGGCTTTCCTTCTGCGAACGCCCCCTGGATAGACGAAGATAATGCTGACCAAGTTCACGAGACCAAGTCGGGGACTGGGGATCAAGCAATTCCGCTTTCTCCAGGAGAACTCCTGCTTCCTCGGGCTCGCTGAATTGCAGAAAGTTCGCGGCATTGCCGAAGACCTGGGCGTTTGCAGAGTGCCGCTTGGTCGCTGCGAGCCAGAGCTTCTTGACTTTGGAGTATCCGGCCGGGTTGATCGCAGCGTGCAGTTGCATGTAGGGCGTCCCGCACTCGGGCCAGTCGGGATGATGCGTGACGAACCACTCGATGAGTTCCTGTTGGGCGAGTTTGGATTCTGGGGTATGGGCGCGGCTGCTGAAGCAGCGGCCAAGCAGCATGAGACGTGAATCCGCGTCCGCTTGATCCGCGGCAGCTTTCTCAACAAGTTCTACGGCTTGTTCGTCCGACATGCGGCTGCCGCGCATGAACAACTCGAATCTGTCGCGTTCAGGTTTCGTATCTTCGCCGCGAGTTTCCAAGGGGATCATGGCGAGCAGCGCTAAAGCGCCTGCGGCAGAAAACTGAAGTGAGCATAGATGCGCCATGAGAAAACTCCTGAGACGGCAACAGTTGATGGAAGACGACGGCATTGGGAGCGAAGGCGATCAACTGTCAGGTGGCGCCGGGATTTCCTCCACGGGCGCCGCAGGCGGCCGCGGCCATGCAAACGATTCGGGGAGGGCTTTGCCGTCGACGTCCAACTCCGCGCGAACTCGGATCGAGTCGTCGTCCAGCCGGGCGTCGGCGCGGGCGCCCTCGAACCACGCGATCAACGGCAATTGAAAGTCGGCCGGGGGCTGCGTCAGCAGAAACTGGTTCGCCGGGGCGACGACCGTCGAGGTCCAGTACGGCTGCCGACCTTCGAGCGCAGCGAGTTGGTACTCCCCCCCCAGCGGGCAGACGAGCTGGCCGTCCATGAGTCGTTCGGCGACGATCAGGCACTGGTCGGGGGGAACGTGAAGTTGCGCGGCCAGCGCGCCGAGCAACCGGCTGTTGGCTCGCGACGTGGCGAGCACGCGCGAGTAACTCAGCTTGTTGACCATGTTCTCAAGGCCCGTCCCCGCGATCTGTCCGACGCGTAGCCAGACTTGCGCCGGCTCGCCGACCGGCTCGGTCGTCAACTGGGGCAACACTTCGCGGAGCAGCGTGGGCGAGAACGAGCCGAGAAACACGTCGTCCTGCCGTGCGACGAAGCCGCCGCGTTGGTCGGGCTGGGGCTCGGCGCCGGCCGCGGCGAGGTTGCCGAGCAGGCCCAACAGCCCCGGCTTCGGCCAGCTTCCCCAGTACGCTTTCACCGCTTGTCGCTGGTCGGGCAGCGGCAGCCCGAACTCGCCGCGGACAAGGTTCATCTCCGCGGAGAAATCGCGCACGCCGAGGAACAGTTGGTACTGCTCGGCCGCATTGGGCCCTAAAGGGAGCACGGCGTCGACGACGACTTCGAGGTTGGCCAAATCGCCGGGGAGCCAAGCGATGCGGCGGTCGCTGGGATTGCCAAGCATGTCGGGCAGCTTGCCGAGCTTCACGCGTTCGAGCGGCGCAGCAATCGCCTCGATCAGGATCGTTTCGTCGCCGGCCTGAAGTTCGCCCCCGGTCGGCGGTTGACCGTCCAGGCGAGGCGCGCCGGCGGCGCGCGGCTGGCGCTTGAGACTCACGGCGATCGGCGGGAACTGGCCGCATTGTTGGCGAAAGCGATCGGCGAACGCGACGTAGGCGGCTGCTTCTGTCGCGGTGACGCCCGCGACTTCCATGTCGGCCACGGGGGTAAAGTAGCCGACGGCTCCGCGGCGCGAGTCGACCGCCGGCGCCTCCCCGTGGCCGAGAACAAGCTCGCTGCCGTCGCTGCGGGCGCCGAAACCCGCGGGCAACAGCCCCGCGGCGACGAGCCCCGCGAGATCGGTCGCTGCGACCCCTTCGGCCGCGGCTTGCAGCTTGGCCAGTTCCAATAACTTCGCCTCGCGGAGGGACCGCAACCGGCGCCGACGTTCGATCCACGACGCGGGACTGGTCAATTCGCGAAACATCTCCGGGGCCGCGTAGGCAAATAGAGTGCTGTCGGCGTCAAAGGGGATGCGTTGGCGAACGTGCAAGAAGCCGGGGCTGGCCGCGAGCGAGCCGATCCCCTGCCCCGCTTCGAGAAACCGCTGCGCCAACCGCCGGGATGTCGTCACCAGATGAAAGTCGCCGTCCTGCACGTAGTACGATCGCACTTCGCCGCCGGGGGCGGCGATGAGGTTGACCTTGGCTCCGCCAAGGGTGAACTCAGACTCGGTCGCGTCGGGAAACTTCGCGAGCGCCTCGCGTCGCTTCTCCATCAAGTCGCGCGACAGGAGAAAGTTGTTCTTGGCTTGAAAGAGCATCCCGATCGCGGCGCCCTGCGACAGGTAAGGGTCGAGCCCCACGATCGCTACGTCGGCGATCACCTGGGGCCCCAGGATTTTCGACATCGCGGTCTGGCGGATCGCCAGTTGCTGCTCGATGCGTTTCGAGGCGTCACGGCGGATGCTGCGGCGCAAGATCATGTTGCCCAAGTCGTTCTGCCACTGTTCCGACCAGTCGCGGAACCACAGGTAGTTGCTGAAGGCGCCGAACCTCAGGTAAAGGCACTCGGCCGGGGCGTGGAGCGCGAGCGGCTCCACGGCTGTCGGCGGCGCGTCGACGGGCGGGTCGAGGTCGTACCATGGCATAGGCGTCGGCAGCGGGGCGTCGACGAATTGTGCCGAGGAGTCCTCGGCCAGCATCTCGCGATCGATCGCCAGGAGTTGCCGCTCGTTGGCCAGCAGTTCGTCGACCGCGCTGGGGCCTGCGGAGCTGAACGAGAGCAAGCTCTGTTTGGGTTGCGGCTGCGGCAGGCTCAGCCGCCGAGCGAGCGACGCCACGAGGTAGTTCTCGACGATCGGAGGAAACTGCGGGTCTTGGTCCAGTTGCTGCCAACGCCGGCTCGTCTGTTCCCACCACTCGCGCAGCGTACGCGACCACGCCGAGGGATTGTTCCGCGGCGTCACCATGTGCCGTCGTCCCGCGGGGCCGTAGGCGACCAGCTCGAACGGTTCCGCGCCGCGAAAAAGGAAGTAGATCGTCGTCGACGCGGGGGTCTCGATCTCCAAGATCTGCCGGAGGAGGCGGCGTGCCGGGGCGTCGCTCGCGACGGGGTACAGCACTCGTCCGGCTGCGTCGGCGACGGTGAGCCGCGGGTCGTCCGTTGCGACAATGCCGGCGCCACGGTCGATCGACACCGTGAGTTTGCCGACGCCGAATGGCTGGCCGACGTAGGCTTCGATCTGCGCCGCGCCGGAGCGAGCGACCAGGACGGCGAGCGCTGCGACGACGCATCTCGACACGACGGCAAGATTGAGTCTGTGCCGGCGAATCGTCAGGAACGGAATTTCGCCGAGAGTGATCCGCGGGACGAGGCGACCAGGAACAACATGACAGGTTGGCGACGGCATGATATCAGTCCAGCACAGGCGGCGTGGGAATGAGGTGCGTAGCGGGCCGGCGCGAGCGATTGGCCAAGGGCTTCGCGGGAGGCAGCGGGGTTCGCACTATCCTACCGCAATGACGCAGCGGGGCCTAATCCTCGCTGTCGGGAAGTGGGAGGCCTGGTTGCTTGCCACGCCGGCCCCGCATCTGGCACAATCGTGACATGCCGCTTCCTCGATTCACCCTTCGCACGGCTTTGCTGGTCTTCAGCGGGGCCAGCTTGCTGGCTCTGGTGCTCGCCCAGGGACTCAGCGCGTGGGCGTGGGCGTTCGGGCTGGCCCTCGGGGCGGCGAGCATTGCGGCGACCCTGATTGTCCATGCGGCGTTTTACGGCCTGTTCGTCCTGACCGGGCGCCTGCTGGGGGTCGAGGAGATCGTCTCGCGAACCAGTCAGGGGGCCATGGTGCGAACCGCCGCGGGCCAGACCGCGCGGACCGAAGCGCCTGCGCGCGCGGAGGGCGAAGCATGATGCGGGCCTGCTTGCCGCGGCTGGCGACGGCGTGCATGGTTGCGGCGTCGTTCGCAGTCCGTCTCCACGCGCAGAGTCCGACGCCGCTGGTCGTCGGAGGCTCCAACGTACTGAACAGTCCGATCGTCCCGGTGGCATTGCCCGATCCGGCGCGACTTGCCATGGGGCTGCCCGCGACCGGCCCCGTCTACTCTCAGGCGTCGGGCCTGCGAATTGAGAGCGAAACCGATCCCGCCGGTTCGTTCGGCTACGCGCGGCTGCGAATCAGGGTCGAGGGTCAGGCTCCCGTCGCCAAGCCGCGCCGTGTGCACATTCGCTTTCAAGCAGGTCACTGGCGCGATCCGCAGGAAACAGTCGTCGAAGGGGAATTCGAGGTTCCGGCCGGCGCCGTCTCGGCCGAGACTTCCATGCTGCTGCCGCGGTTCCTCGATTGGCAATTGTGCGGCATTCAGACCAAGATCGACGGACAACCGGACCCGGAGCTGTCGTTCGGCAGCGCCGGAATCATCCGCAGCGGTACGGCGCCGGGCATCGCCGTATTGACTCCCGATTGGATCGGGCTGGGACCGGCGACGAGCGCGTTCCTGCAATCCGTCAACGCGTTTCGCGGCGACGTCGAACAACGGACCTTGGCGAACTTCGCCGACTGGCCGGAAGCGTGGCTGGACTACTCGAGCTATGATTTGGTTCTGATCGACGCAAAAGGATTGAGTGATCTTGTCGCGGCGGAGCCGGTGCGGGCCGCAGCGCTCGCGCAGTGGGTTCGTGCCGGGGGGAACCTGTGGGTCACGCAGGTTGGGATCGAGTGGAACAGGATTGCCGTCGTCGACGATTTCCTCGGCGGCCTACCGAATCGCGCCAAGCGCGGCGCCTCGGATTCGGCTCGCGACAAGGAGACCGGGGCGACAGTTGCCAGTGATGCGAGCGAGCTTCCTGCCGGCTGGCTGAAACCGCCGCGGCTGCGAGAGAACGAAGCGGCGGTCGACGTGTTGCTCGCTTTGCGCGGGGTGCGCTCCGGCGAGGCGCCCGTCGATGAAACGGTGTTGTTCGACCGAGCACGTCCGGACCAGCGGTTCCTCATGCGCCCGTGCGGACTGGGGCTGACGGTCGCCTTCGTCAACGACTTGCCGGATCAAAATCGCACTCGCTCTCGATCGCTGCCGAATCTTGCCTCTCAGGCGGAAATGCAGCTCCTCGCCGCTTCGCCGGCGATGGGTCGGCTCGATTGGGTCGGTCGCCATGGCTTCACCCCAGGACAAAGCTGCGAAGAGTTCAACAATTGGTTGGTTCCCGGGGTGGGGCTGGCCCCGGTCACGGCGTTTCAGGTGCTGATCACGCTGTTCGTCGTTCTGGTGGGACCGGTGAATTACTGGTTGTTGGCGCGACGACAGAAGTTGCCGTTGTTGTTGGCCACGGCGCCCGCGGCGGCGTTTGCGGCGATCGCGCTGCTGTTTGCTTACGGCTTGATCACCGACGGCGTCGGAGCCCGAGTGCGCATGCGCAGCTACACCGAGCTCGATCAGCGAACCGGGCAGGCGGCATCCTGGGCCCGGATCTCGTACTACGCAGGAATGGCGCCGGCCGGCGGGCTGACCATGCCGGTCGACGCCGCCGTCTATCCCATGCTGCCGCGGTGGGAAGTCGATCGTCGCCACCGCGGCAGCGGGCAGCATCGAGAGGTCGCTTGGGTCGGAGGGCAACGGCTGTCGCGCGGCTGGCTCGCGTCGCGGACGCCGACCCAACTGCTGACAATTGCGGCGCGCCCGACGTCGCGTCGGCTTGAGCTGCGCGAAGGGCAACGAGGCGTACAAGCGACGAATCTGCTCGAAGTCGACGTCGCCAGCCTTGCGATCCAGGATCACCAGGGCCGGCTCTACTGGGCCGAGAACCTAGCCGCGGGAGAGGCGGTGCGGTTGGAGCCTGTCGAGTGGACCGTGATTGCTCCGAAACTACGGACCTTGTTCTCCGACAACGAGCCCCAATTCCCCGCCGGGGCCGACTACAACCGCCGCAATCGGCGCTACGCCCAGAAGTTTTCGACCGGCTTGCTCGAACTGCATCTTGCCGCGCTCACGTCGCCGATGGTGCGCGGGCTGGGGAACGGCGCGTACGTCGCCGTGACGCAGGGCGGGGTCGAGGTCGACCACGGATTGCCTGTCGACGCAGTCGACGACGAGGGAAGCTTCTGCGTCACGCGGGGGACGTGGTGACATGATGATTAGCCCGCGTCGTCCGGCCATTCAAGTCGATCGCCTCCACCGCTATTTTGGCGAGACCAAAGCGGTGCAGAATATGAGCTTCGAGGTCTACCCGGGGGAGGTGTTCGGATACATCGGCCCCAACGGCGCCGGCAAGACGACCAGCATGCGGATCATCGCGACGCTCGACGAGCCGACCTCCGGCGACGCGTTCGTCGACGGATTCTCGGTGGTCGACGATCCCGAGCGAGTCCGCAAGCGGTTGGGGTTCATGCCCGATTACTTCGGCGCCTATCACGACGTCAACGTTCGCGAGTATCTCGACTTCTTCGCCCGGGCGTACGGGTTGCGGGGGCCGCAGCGCAACGCGGCGATTGACCGGGTCATGGAGTTCACCATGCTCGACCGGCTGGCGCGGAAGCCGATCGACGGGCTCTCGAAGGGAATGAAGCAGCGGCTCTGTCTGGGCCGAACGATGATTCACGACCCGGCCGTGCTGATTCTCGACGAACCGGCCGCGGGGCTCGATCCGCGAGCTCGGATCGAGTTGCGGGAAATGATCGACGCGCTGGCTCAGGCGGGCAAGGCGGTGCTGATCAGCTCGCACATCCTCACCGAATTGGCCGAGATCTGCGATCGCGTCGGGATCATCGAGCAAGGACGGTTGTTGGCCGTCGGAAGCGTCGAGGAGATCAGCGCCGCGGCGGTCGAATCGGTCAGCCGCGTGCGGGTTCGCGTGCTTGAGGACGACGACGGACTGCGGCGCTGGCTTGCAGCCCGCGAGGACGTGTCGCAGGTGCTGTACGCCGACGGTCAGTTCACCCTGAATCATGAAGGGGGTCCGGCCGAGCAGGCGGAACTGCTGAAACAGCTCGTCGCCGCGGAGTTCCGGGTCATCGAGTTCGCCAGCAAGACCAAGACGCTCGAGGACGTGTTTCTGCACGTCACGGAGGGCCGGGTGCAATGAGCGTCGCCGAGGCGGAACCTGTAGAAACATCGACTCGCAGCGCCCTGGGCGCTGCGACGTCCTGGGCGCTGCGTGCGCTTGCTTGGGGCGAGCGGCAGCTTGTCGCGCTTACGGACGATCTCAACCCGATTCTCGTCAAAGAGACGCGCCAAGCGCTCAAGAGTCGGCAGTTCGTCATTTCGTTCCTTGTGGTGCTGGTGGCATGTTGGATCGTCACCATCGGAGGGGTCGCGGTCATCGGACCGGAGATCTACTGGGGCGCGGCCGGGCGCGAGATGCTAATCGCCTACTTTGCGGTACTGGCGTTTCCGTTGTGCGTCGTCGTCCCGTACTCGGCGTATCGCTCCCTGGCCGTCGAAAAGGAGGAGAACACTTACGACCTGCTGTCGATCACCACGCTTGCTTCGCGGCAGATTATCACCGGCAAGTTGCTGAGCGCCGGGGCGCAGATCGTCGCCTACTTTTCCGCGGTGGCGCCGTGCATTGCGTTCACCTTCCTGTTGCGGGGGGTTGACGCCGTGACCGTGGCCCTTGCGCTGGCGATGTTGGTGCTCTGCTCGCTCGGATTGGCGATGGCGTCGCTGCTGGTGGGGACTCTCGCGCATGCCCGCTACTCGCAGGTCGTCTTCTCGGTGGCGCTGGTGCTGGGGCTCGTGCTGACGTTCTGGGGACTGATGGCCCTGGCGTATTCGTTGCTCGAGGAGGGAGCCGTGCTGTACGCCGAGGACGGATTTTGGGTGTCGATCCTGCTGCTGGCGACGCTGTACGCCACGACGTTCGGGCTGCTGCACGCGGCCGCGGCGGCACGGATCACATTTGCCAGCGAAAACCGCTCGACGCCGTTGCGCAAGTGGATGCTCGTCCAGCAAGGAGCCCTCGTCGCCTGCGTGGCGGCGATCTTGTTTTACGTCGACCAGACGATGCCGGCGTCGCTGCCGGTTTACGTGCAATTGGTCGAGCCGTTGATGGTGCTGGGGATCGCGGCGCTTGG
Organism: Pirellulales bacterium; assembly: GCA_019636345.1. Taxonomy (NCBI): domain Bacteria; kingdom Pseudomonadati; phylum Planctomycetota; class Planctomycetia; order Pirellulales; species Pirellulales bacterium. The sequence goes on from JAHBXQ010000011.1 coordinate 126,844, forward strand.
TTACTGGTACGTGATGGGCGCGCTGCTTACCAGCGAGTGGCCGCACTTGTCGCGGCGCGTGCAGCGTTCGTTGCCGAACGGCCGCGTGACGCGGGTCTTCGGCAGTTGGCTGAACCCAGGCCCCGGCGCCGGGTACGTGTTCGCCGTGGCCAATTACACGTTTTTCGCTGGATTGGGATTCGCGCTCACGATGCTGGCCGGCTACGTCTCGGGGGGGGGCAGATCGCGGATGTACGACGCGGCGCTCTACTATTTCCCGCTCAGTTGGGCGTACCTCGTCACGTTCCTCGGGGTCGGCCGGATGCTAATCGGGCTGTTTCGCCGGTACACGTTCGTTCCGATGGCGGCTGGGTTTCTCACGCAATTGATCCTGCTGTTGGTCGGGGTCGGCGTGCCGATGGTCGCGTATTTAATGTCGGTCGACGGGCGCTATCTGGGTTCGTACTCGCTGATGCAGGTCACCAATCCCGCGCTCACGCTGCAGAAGCTCGTCTCCGACGGTCCTGGCGCGATCGACGCGCCGACGGTGATGCTCATCGTCGGCGCCGCGGCGCTGGCGACGTTGCTGATCAACGCCCGGTCCGTGGCGACGGAACTCTACCGGCAGCGAATCCCGGTCCCGATCCGATTGATCGAGGACGACGCCGAGGAGCGAGCGGCCGCCAAGCAGGCGAAGCCGCAAAGCCCCTGGGACGAGCCGGAAGCTTGAACCGGGGCGTGCGCGGGGTCTGTCTCGACCCTCGTGCTTTGTCAGCTCAGGTCTTTTGGGCTGGGAACGACGCAACCTGGTGACAGAGAGTTGTTGCGCCGTCCCCAACCCATAATCTCGCCTGTGTCAAAGCGCTAGTGCATTGACCTAAGCCAGTCCCCTTTTCAACAAACCGTCAGCGCCCCGCGTTTCGTTGATAGCTTTCGGGCGACGCTTAGTTTTCGAGCGACGCTTGCCAGCGTTGCCGACCGCGTTGGAGGACGACCTTAGGAGTTTCGATCGAGATCACCTCGATGCCGTAGACAGTTCCCCCGGCGGGGATCGAGGCGACTTGCCCCGCGATCGACAGCACGACGCGCGGTTCGTTGACCGTCGCGAAGCCCAACAGTTCGACCGATTCCTCAAATCCGCCGTCGTGCTTCACTTGGCCCCCTTGCCGTTTCGGAGCGACAAACAGCTCGACGCGGTCTGGGAAGGGAGGTTCGTAATTGGCAATTCCCGTTGCCGGGGCGTCGACCTTCGGCTCGACCGGTTGCTTGGCGTCCGCAGGATTCGACACGGGGAGCGCGACGGGCGCCGGCGACTCCGCCGCTACAAGTGCCGCAGGAGTCGCCAGGGGCAGACTTTCCTCGGGCTGGTTGCACGCCGCGCACAACGCGGCTGCAAGCACGACGGCGGTTCGGCCGAGCTTGCTGCGGCGAGTCGTGGTGGTCGCGAGCGGATTCATAGCGATTGAAATCGAGACCTGTTCGCAATTGGCGGAGATTCCGCCAAGCAAATGTAGGTCAGGCGGGCGGAGTGCGGGTCAGAACAGGACCAGAGTGCAGAGCGAAGCGCCGCTGCGAAGCGTCGGCACAGGCGGCATGACCGGTGCAAACGGCCCGCCGGGGGGCGAGCCGTTTACTTGCCGAAGGTGCGGCTCCACCAACTGGACTGCTTTGCCTGGCGCACGGGGCTGGGGGGAACGAGATTTCGCCGCTGAGCTTCGCCCGCGGCGTTGGCGCGGTATCGGTCGGAGAAGCCGGGGCGGAGCTTGGACTCCGACGTCGCGGTGCTCGTGACGGGTCCAGGAGAGTACTGGCCCGGCGCCGCGTCCTCGACCGGCGGCAAGGGCATGATTTGCTCGTCCGCGCAGCCGAGCGGGCCGCACCCTTCGGCGTAGGGGATGCGTTCAAGCCGGCACTCGATCGTGTCACGGGCGGCAAATTCGCGGGGGCTATTCTGGTCGTCGTAGCCGACAATCTCGGGCTGAATGAACACGATCAGTTCGCTTTCACGGACGTCCGTGTTGCGCGATCGGAACAAGGCGCCGACGTATTTCACGTCCTTGAGAAAGGGGATGCCTTTGAATTCGCCCGTGTCGCTGCGATGGCGGAGACCGCTGATGACGATCGTTTGTTTGTTGGCGACGCGCACCCGAGTGGTCGTGCTGCGGGTGTCGATGATCGGCTGATTGTCGCCGGGGGTGAAGCCGGCGAGGCGGCTGTACTCCGGCTCTGCGATCAATTCGATCGTGCCGTCCCCGGCGATCAGCGGGCGGACCCGCAGCGTGATGCCGGCTGGTTTGAACGCGGTCGTGCCGATCTGGCCGCCGAGTTCCGACTGGGTGATCTGCTGGTAGGGAATTTCCGACACGCTCTTCATCTCCGCCTGTTCGTTGTCGAGGACGACGACGTTGGGGTTGGCCAACAACCGCGCGTCGTTGGCGCTTTGCAGCAGTTGAAGGACCGAGGTGATGTCGAAATTGCGAGTCAAGCTGCGAACCGTCAGCGCGCCGCCGGGGTTCGTGGCCGATACGAACGGCTCCAGGGTCGTCGTGTCGAATTGAAGCGCCTGGCTGGGCGTCCCGTCCGCTTGCAACGAGTTGCCTTTTGCGGCGCTTCCCCAGTTCAAGCCGAGTTGCTCGACGTCCTGCAGACTGAGATCGTAGATCAGCGCCGTGATCTTCACCTGGGGCCGCGGGCGGTCAACCCGATCGAGCACGTTGCGGGCCATCTCGATATTGCGGGGATAGTCGACCACCAGCAGGCGGTTTTCGCTGGGCATCACCGCGACCCGGCCTTGCATGCTGAGAACCGCTTGCAGCGCAGGCCGGGCGTTCTCCGCGGGGATGTATTGCGTGTGGAAGTAGACGACTTCCAACTGGTTCGCCACGGCGCTGGGGGTCCCCCCGGCCGCGGCGGCGGCGGATTCCTCCATCCGCTGGACGAAGGCGACGATCGACTTCACGCGATCTTCGTAGTCGACGATCAGCAGGCTGCGGGCCGAGTCGAGCGCCCGGATCTGTCCCTGGGCGCTCTTGAGCAGTTGCGCCGCCTCGGTGATCTCAGTGAGCGTGCCGTAGCGAATCGGGATCGTCGTGGAGGTGAACAGCGGATTGGCGCTCCCCACGTCAGCGACCATCTGAACGACAAGGCTATCGCCCACCGGGCGATAGCTGTAGCCGTTGGCCAGCAGGATCGAATCAAGCACCTCGCGGAGGGTCGCCTGCTTGAAATCGCAGTTGACGGTCCCTTCGATCGACTTGCCGGTAACGAGGTTGACCCCCCAGATCTCGCTGATCGTGAACAGGGCCGCTTCGATCGTCGAGTTGCGGAGTTTGAGGTCTCCCTTCTGCTGCAGCGCCTCGGAGAGCGCGACCTTGGGCCGTGCCGGCGTCGACGCCACGGGGGGCTTCGGCTGGTCCGCTTGCGGAGCTTCCAGAACGGGGCCCGCGGGCGAACCCTGTTGGGGAGCGACGAGTCGCTCGGGAGGCTGGCCTCGGACGGGCGTTGCGAGGCAAAGCGAGAGCGCACCAAGGGCGGCAAGCATCGGCGCAAGGGCCGGCGCTCGTCCGCGTCCGTGCGGAGGCCGTTTCAATCGTGCCTCGTCCGTCGTCATTCGGGCGCGTCCTCCTTGACGTGCCTCAGGGCGTCGTCGGCCTCATGGCCGCGGCAACCCGGGGGTCGAACCGACTGCGCATCCTTGCGTCAGCCGTTCTGCCGTGCGAGTGCGAAAAACCACAATTCCAATTCGAGGGTCACGGTTTGCCCGCCGCGGCTGGCTGAGTTCAAGTGCAGGCGATGTGCGTGGGCGAGTTGTTGTTCCTTGGCGATCCGATCCAGAAGTCCGTTGATCGAGTTCATTGGTCCGTCGACGGCCAGCGAAACCGCACGGCGTTCGAGCATGAACGGCGTTGGTTGCAGCGGGTCTCCCGGGGCTCTTTCTCCCAGCACGCGATCGCCTTGCAGCCAGGGGCGAACCGCCGGCGTTCCGACCTCCAACCGTCGCACCTGGCAGCCCGACTCTCGGACCAAGTTGACAAGCCGACTGCGGAAGGCGGCGACCGAGGCCTCGTCGACGGTGCGTTTCTCCAGCTCTGCAAGTTTGGCGTTGAGCGCGGCGACGGTGCTCTCGGCCTCGGGCAACCTAGCGGCGGTCGCTTCGGCCTCGACGAGTTGCGCGCTCAACTCCGCATGACGGGACTTTTCGTCAAAATACTCATCGGCCAACGGATATGCCGTGGCTAGGGTGAGCGCGATCGTCACAGTCGCAACGATTGGCCAACGGTAGCGGGATTCGCAAAATGTGCGGATTAGGCTGTCATTCACGACTGGCGACCTCCGGCGCCGGCGCCGACTCGTCGGCGAGCACCAGTTCGAGGAGGAATTGGGTGACAGGGCCCGAGTCGGAGGCGCCCGGGGCGGCCCCCTTGAGGGCGACCTCGCGGACCCCAGGGGCGTTTTCCAGCCATCCGACGAACGTGTAGACCCCCGCTTCGAGGTAGCTGGCGCCGTCGAGCGAGATCCGGGTCAGGTCGGTCATCAGGAAATCTCGCAGCCAGACGTCCTCGGGCATCGAGTTGGCGACGAGTTTGATCTCGGCTAGGCCCGACTTGGCGGGCAGCTGGACTGCCAGCAGTTCTAGCTGCGTCAGCTTGGCTCGGCTGCGCATGCCCTGCAGCCGTAGTTCGTTCGCGCGAGCCTGGGCGACGGCCAAGCCGTCGAGTTGAGCCTGAATCTCGGCGACCTTGCTTTGCTCGTTCGCCTTGAGCACAAACAACCCCGCGGACGCCAGCAGGACCGCCGCCAGAGGGGCCACGCTGCGAACGATTCGCGGTCGCAGCGGCGTCCGGGTGCGAGCCTCCAGGTGTTCCTTCAGATTGGGGCAATCGCGCTGAGCCGGAGGATAGTAGGCGGCGAGCAATCCGCCCAAGGTCGTCGCCGTCACGTGGGGGAGCGACTGCGCGTCGATCTTCCACGTCGCTTGCACCTGTTGCCCGGCGACGGTTTCGACCTCGAACGGCGCCTTCGACGACAGGCTTTGGCGGGCCAAAGCGACGGCTTGCGGTTCACCGGCGAGATAGAGCCGCTGAACGCGAGTCGCTCCCTCCGTGATGAATCGCGCCGCATAGCGTTCCAGTCGGCTGCAGTGTTGATCGGTGATTCGGGCGAGGTCCTGAGGACCGAATTGGCCGCCGGGGCGGTAGTCGATCAACAGCTCGCCGTCGTAGCAGACTCCCAGTTCGCATCGTCGATCATCCACGATCGCCAGCAAATAGGGCGCCTGGGGGGCGTCGGGAAGCCGCGACACCGCGCGACCGAGCGCCGTCAGTTCGGGTTCGATGCATTCGATTTGCAGGCCGGACGCCTCGGCGGCTTGAGACAGGACCGCGAGCGTGTCTTGATGGCTGGCGACGGCCAGGGCGTGCGTCAGGCGCGCGTTAATTTGCTTCACCTGCGTGACGAGCGCCTTCTCGCCGGCGCCGAGCGACAGGTACATGCGGCTGCGGTGTTCGAGCTCTTTGAGCTCGGCGCGCACTTTGTCGGACGAGCCGCGCAGCACGCGCGTCACGCAGTACTCGCCGCTGAGGACGATGTGCACGGCCGCGCCCTGCAGGGCGTGGTCGGCGACGATCTTGCGGAACCCGGCCGTGAGCTCCGCAAGGGCTGGAAGCGAACGGAGATCGGTCGATTCCTTTCGCCAGACGAAGGACGAGGCCGTGACGGAATCGGGATTATCTCCCCCGGACTTCGTGAGCACGGCAGTGGTCAGGAGATTGCGCGTCACTTCGATCACGACGGCCCGACCGGAGCCGGCGCGGTTGCGCGTGGCGCGACGGCGATCGCCGGAACGACGACGGTCGGGGGAGTTGGCTTTGCCTGGGAACTTCATAATTGACTCGCGACGGGCTAGAGTTCGATCACTGCAACCACGGTGCGGACGACCGATCCCGCGGCGCCCTGGGCCGTGACGGTTACGGTCGAGTTGGCGCCGCTGACGGCGGTGACAGTGTAGGCGTCGTCGGCAGGGAACAGGCCTTCGGTCAACGTGCCGCGCCACGTGGCGTCGGCCTCCAGTTCAGCGGCCGCGGCGTGGACTCCGGCGTTGGCCAGATACAAGGCGCGTTCGTAGGCGACGGCGTTGTTCAAGGCCGCGATCTCGCTGGTCAACGTCTCCATGACCGCGACCGTCGTGATCGACGAGACGATGACGATGAACATCGCCAACACCAACGCCATGCCGCGACGCCGCGGCATGCGGCGGCGACGGCGTCGGTTCGGCGTTGAGGCGACAGGGCGATTCATCGGGTTGCCGTCAAGCGTCCATAGCCGCCGGGGGACGGCGCGGGTCGGTGTTTACCAGGAGCGGAGCCAAGCGATGCACGACACGGTCTCGGTCGTCGTACCGCCGGGGCGCGACACGTCGTACGTGACGGTGCAACGAACGGCATGGACCAGATCCGGCTCGGTCGTGGCGGTCGAACCGTTTGCTTTGAGACCGGCGAACCGAAACGTCTTGATCTGCGGGGCCAGCAGGTTCGAGGCGGTCGTGACGCCGTACAACGCCTGCGAGTTTCCATTGTTGTGCGCGTAAACCAGCCGTGCGTTGTCGCTCATCACGAGCGTCAGCGTGCCCGAGGACGTCGATTCGTCCGAGACGTCGGCGACGCGAATCGCCTGCCGCACCTTGCGGGTGACGTGCCTGAGGACCGAGAGGGCCGACTCGCGCACCGAATATTCGTCGCGGTGCGACTTCCAGGCGCTTTGCCCGGTGCGCAGCAGGGCGACGCTGGTCGTCGTCAACGCGGCCAACATGGCCGTCGCGACGATGAGTTCGACCAGGGAGAACCCAGCTCGACGATGATCAGGAATTCGGGGCACTGACGTAACTGGCAAGTTTGGAGACTTTGGTGCGGACGGTGACGCGCAGCTCGCCGGAGTTCCAGGCGGAGTTGCCGTTGGCGTCCTCGTACACGGTCGCTTGAATGTGCATCAAGCGATTGACGAGCCCGCCGGACGCGGGCTGGTCGGACTTGACGACGGAGTATTTCAACGTGGCTCGGCCCTCGGCGGCGAACGTTCCCGTAGCGGTTCCCGAGGTCCAGTTCTGCATCGTCAGCGCGGCGTGTTCCTCCAGCAGTCGCACGGCGTAGTTGGCCAGCATCTCGCGCTGAGTCGCTTCGCGACTCTGAGTCATCCCGTTGCGCAGCGCGACCATCGTCGGCACGAGCGTCGCCGTTATGATCGCCGCCGCGGCGATTGTTTCGAGCAGCGTCAATCCGTGCCGAGCAACGGGGCGCCGGCGATGGCAGGCAATCTTCATGGCGAGGCGTCGGGTCGCATTCGTTGGCGTCGGAACCGCGGCGGCCCGAGCGTTCGAAAATGCCGACCGTAGGTCGGTCAAATCGAGGCTCACGGCGGTTTCGAGGATTGCACAATCGTAGCTTGCGGTGTGCAACCGGGCCGGCCGAAGAGTGCCCTGCTTTCGGCAGAATCCAAACGACCGGCGCCGAGTCGGCATGCGGCTGTCGGAGATCGCCTGTCTGCTCCCCGATCAGGGGGTCGTTTCGGCGACTTGCACGGCGCCCGTGGCCGCGGCCACCGAAAGGGTCCACGAGCGTGCGGGCCCGCTGACGGCGACCGAATAGGCCCCCAAGGCCGAGCCGTCGAAGTCGAACTCGAGCTGCGAACTGCTCGCGGTGACGTCGACCCCGGCGGGGGTGGCTCGCGGTGCGTCGACGGCGACGTCTCCTCCTGAGGCCCGCTGAGTCAGCACGTAACTGGCGACCTTGCCGCTGGCGAGCGTCAGCGCCAAGAAGTGATTGTCGCCGGTGGCGATGGTGCGGCGGCGGGCGTGCCGCAAATCGACGGCCAGCTTGCGAACGTAGGTCTCGGCCTGCACGGACTCGACCGTCCGACTGCCGAACCTGCCGAAGCTGGCGGCCGTGACCAGCCCGATGATCGCCAGCACTGCCAACAACTCGACAAGACTGAAGGCACGGCGCCCCGGGGGACGCCGTGCCTTCGTCAAGTTCGTATCGACTCTTCCCATGAACGTCACGAGGGGGACGCCTCTAGTTCACGCGGTGCGTGGTGCTGTTGAGGCTGTAGGCGCTGTTCGTGACCGGGTCGGCGGGGAGGCCCTCAGGGAAGTAGTTCGTGTTCCCGGCGATATCGGATAGGTTGTCGGCGGGCCACGACCCAGTGTCCATGTAATACCGCTCGACCGCGGCGTTGATGGTCGCCTTGTGGTGGTCGCGGACTTTTTGCTTGGCAGTCGTCGTCGAAACGGTGACGCGCGGCACGATGATTGCGGCGATGATGCCCATGATGGTCACCACAGCGAGCAGTTCGAGCAGCGAGAAGCCGCGCCGCTTTTTCTTTTGCAGCACGTTCATGGGGATAACACTCCTCACAAGTCAAAGGGGCGAATGTCGTCGCCGTAGGCCGGCGTAGGCGTCTGGTTCGGGGGCCCCGTCGGCCCTTGTTGCACAAGTCTAGGTCACGTAAGCCGCACAAGCAGAGGAAGCGACGACCAGGGCGGGAAAATATTGCGGGTGGCCGTCAAATTACGCAGGCAAAGGAATCCCCTCCGATCTGGGGCGTTTCAATCGTCACGACCCTGGCAATCCAGGGATACGGACCGCTTAGGAATGTCAATGAGCGTGTCCCGTCACGCGGCCGGAACTGTCGATCGTGTACGCGGAACCGTCGACCGGACAGGTTGGCAGGCCGCTGGGGAAATAGTCGAGGTCGCCGCCGATGTTTGACAAATTGCCGGCAGGCCAAGCCCCCGTGTTTCTCATCCAAAGCTCAGCCTGGATCTCGATGTCGCCGACGTTCGTCTGGCAGCCGGCCCGTTTCCCGGCGTCGGCGCCGCTCGTGGCTCGCGTTACGGCCAGCGCCACGACGATGGCCAGCAGGACAAGCACGGCCATGAGCTCCAGCAGCGATGCCCCGCGCTTTGTGCGGGCGATGAACAGAGCGACGGAACGTCGCGGAGCGCCAGAGGCGAACATCATTTCACCGTATTGATCATGTCGAACATGGGGAGGTAAATCGCCAACAGAATGACCGAGATCGCCCCGGCGAGCGTGATGGTGAGCACCGGTTCGAGCACGCCGACCATGAGGCTGGTCCGCCGCTCGATTTCACGCCGCAGGTGCTCGCAGATTTCGTTGGTCGCCTTGACGAGCAGGCCCGTGCTTTCGCCGACCACCACCAACTGGTAGACGATGGGGGGGAACAGGTTTTCGTGTTTTTCGATTTCGCGGCTGAACCGTTCGCCCCGTTGGACGGCCGCTTGCAGGTCGAGCACCCCCTTGCGCATCGCTCGGTTGTTGACGGCGTCCGCGGTGTGCCGTAGAGCTTCCATCAGCGTAAACCCCGCGGCCATGAGGCTGTGGAGCGCGTCCATCATCTGCAGCACGGCCATGTCGCGCAGCCAATCGCCGACGAGGGGAGCGTCGAGCAAGACCTTGTCGATGCGCGCAGCCGTGACGACGTTGCTGCGCAAGTGTCGGAAAACCAGCGCGGCGACAATGCCCGCGGCGAGAACGTAGAGGACATATTGCCGGACCATCGAGCCGGCAAAGATCATGACTTGCGTGATCAGCGGCAACGGGACCTTGGCGTCGGCGTAGGTCTGCTCGAAGACGGGGATGACGTACATCATCAGAAACCCGACGAGCCCGCTCCCGAGGACCATCAGCAGAGCCGGATAGGCGAGCTTCTTGACGACCTGCTGGCGGAGTTGCCGAGACTTGTCGCGGTTCTCGGCGAGGTGCTTCAACGTGTCGGCGAGCGTGCCCGATCGCTCGCCAAGACGGATCTGGCTGACGATCAGCCGATCGAACATCTCGGGAAATTCGGCCAAGGCCGAACTGAAGGGGGAGCCCGATTCGACTTTACGGTGGAGCGTCTCGAGCGTGGTGCGATGCCCGGCGAGCGATTCTTCCTTGGCCAAGGTCGCCAACGCCCGCGGCAACGGCACGCCGTTGCCGATCAAGGTCGCGAGATTGCGGAGCAGAAAGGTCGCTTCGTGCGGCTTGAATTTCTGAGGCGCGGCTTGCTTGCGCGGCGCGAACAGGCGCTTGCTCACCAGCAGCGAGGAAAGACCTCCCCACGCTCCGGGAGCTTCGGCAGCCAGGGCGAGTCGCTTACGTCGAGCCATGTTCGTCGTGGGTATGCGGGGAGCGAGTCGAGACTGTTTTTCGCAAGTTTCGCGATGCTTGCCGCTCGCGGCAGGCGTGATTCGTTTGCGATCGGACGGGCGGAGGATTATCCGGAGACCTTGTAAAACACCTCCTCCAGCGAGGTTCGCCCGGCGAGGGCTTGTTCCAGGCCCGCGGTGCGGAGATCGACCATGCCTTCCTCGAGCGCCAGTTCGCGCAGCTTGGTGGTGGGCAGGCCCTTTTCGATTGCTTGCGACATTCTGGGGGTGACGACCATCACCTCGAGCGCCGGGATGCGACCCATGTAACCGGTGCCGAGGCACTTCTTGCAGCCGCGACCGCGGTAGAAGTCGGCGTTGGCGGCGACTTCGGGACTGACACGCAAGGCGGTCAGGTAGTGCTCGCTGGGAGCGACAGGTTCCTTGCAGTGAGGGCAGATCGAGCGCAACAGCCGCTGCGCGATCGATCCCAACAAGGCGCCGCCGATCTTGAAGTGATCGATCCCCAGGTCGTTCAACCGGCTGATCGTGCCGACGGCGTCGTTGGTGTGGAGCGTGCTGATCAGCAGGTGCCCGGTGAGGGCCGCCTGAACCGCGGTCGCCGCCGTTTCGTGGTCGCGGATTTCGCCGACCATGATGACGTCGGGATCCTGGCGCATGATGTACTTGAGGGCGTTGGCGAAGCCGAGCCCGTGTTCGCTGTCGGAGTGGACCTGGTTGACCCCCGGGAGGCGGTATTCGACCGGGTCCTCGACGGTGACGATGTTGCGACTTACCGAGTTGAGCTTCGAGAGGACCGCGTACATGGTCGTGCTCTTGCCCGAGCCGGTCGGCCCGGTGACGACGATCATGCCGTGGGGCTTGTCGATCAGCTTCTGGACGAGCTCGATGTCGCGTTTCGGCAGGCCGATTTCTTCGAGGTGGAACGAGCGACTCCCTTCGTCCAGGAGCCGCATCACGACCTTTTCGCCGCCGACGGTGGGGATCGTGCTGACGCGAAAATTGACGCGGGCGCCCGCCTCGTGAACGGCGAGCTGACCGTCTTGCGGACGGCGGTTTTCGGTCGTGTCCATGTCGGCCATGACCTTGATGCGGGCCACGACCGGTTCCTCGATGTGCCGGGGGATCGTCATGACCGACTGCAGCGACCCGTCGACCCGGTACCGCACCCGCATTTCGGGTTCGTGGGGTTCGAGATGGATGTCGCTGGACCCCGCGTTGATGGCGCCCATGAGGATGGCGCGGACCAACCGCACGACTGGCGCCTGATCCTCTTCCAGCGTGAGTTCGGTCGGGGCGTCGTCGCCGATCGCGTGCTCGGCCGCCTCCAGGTCGGCCATCTTCATGTCGACGACCGTTTGACGCGCGACCACCCGGTCGTCGAAACCGCGATCGAGCACGGCGTCGATCCCCTCTCCTAGGGACACGACCGGTTCGATGTGGTAGCCGGTGATCAACTCCGCTTCGCCGATCGCGTCCATGTCGTCGGGCGCCAGCATGGCCAGTTGCAGCGAGCGACTATGCACGCTCACCGGCGCCATACGGCGCGAACGGGCGAGACTTTCCGGCAGCAACCGGACGACCTGCGGGTTGATCCCTTCGGGGATGATTTCCAGGAAAGGCACGCCGTACTGTTCGGACAGCGCTTCGCCCAGTTGATCGGCCGTGACCAAGCCGCGGCGGATGAGCAGTGAACCGAGCAGCCCCTTCTCGTCTCCTTGGGCGGCGAGCGCGCTGTCCAACTGGGCTGAGGTGATCCAGCCTTTGGAAACCAGGATGTCGCCGAGACGGGCCATGGAATCGGTCTCAATGCGGAGAGTCAGTCTTGCGGTCGCGACGGCTTTCGCCGAGGCATTTGGACGGAGGGAGTTACTTGCGCTTGACCGAGGCCGAGACGGCCAAGAGCCCCTCGACTTTTCGCTCCAATACCAACGGGTCGTACGGGGTGACCAAGTACTCGTCGGCGCCAGCGTTGAACGCTCGTTGAACTTCGCTGAGATCGGAGTTGGCTGACATAAATACCAGGGGCACGTCGCTGGTGCGGGTGTCGTCGCTGATACGGTTGAGCAATTCCACCGGGTCGACGTCAGAGACTTGCCCGACGGCGATTAGCCCTGGCTCGTTGGTTTCCAGCCACTTCAACCCCTGGGCCGCCGAATCGACGGCATGCACGACATGGCCGAGCAGTTCCAGCCGAAACGCCGTGATCTGCATCAGGGTCGGCTCTTCTTCGAGCAGCAGGATGTTGCTGTGGAGTCGTTGCATGGGAGAGAGTTCTATAGCTCAGCCGGAGCGGCGGGGGCTCGTTGCGATTTGGCAACGCGGCTCACAAACGTAGCTTGCAGGCGTGCGTCTTGCGGGAAGGCGTCGGAACGACGGCCGGCTCCCAGAGGCGAGAGTCCGGTTACGGAGGTTCAGCCGATACGACCGGCACGGACCGCTGAACTGAACGCGCCGGACGAATCCGCGCAACTGCTCCAAGACGATATGCCGCAACCGAAAAGCTTTGTGCCGAGGCTCCGGGCGGATACTAGACTTGCGGGTAAGGACCGTTTGTCGGCGGGAGGCCGCATTCCGAAATCGGGTTTCCACACGCGTGCGAGTTCGCCCCGCGGAGGGGCTGACCATGAACGACCCGCCGACCTATTGCCGACGCGGTTTCTCGCTCATCGAACTGTTGGCGGTCGTCGCCGTCATCGGGTTGCTCGCGGCCGTCATCATCGGTCGCATCTCCGATTCGAGCCAGAACTCGAAAGAGAAGGCGTGCCGACACAATTGCGCGCAGATCAATTCGGCGATTGATCGGTACTATTTCGAGCACGAATCGTTTCCGGCCAATCTTTCGACGCTTAACACGATCGAGTATTTCCCCGAGGGGATTCCGTCCTGCCCGATGAGCGGGTCGGCGTACTCGCTGAACTCGACCACGCACCGGGTCGAGGGGCACCCGGACTCGCATCCGTGACGGGTGTTCGCCTCTCAGGGGCAGGGCTTGGGGCCGTCGCGCAAGTCAGTGCGTGAGAAGTGGGCCCCTGCTCCAGAGGCCACGGATTGCAGCCAGTCCGCTCGTCTCGCCTGCGGCCGGCGCCGGTCGGCTCAGCTTCGCTGGCAGAGTCTATCGCGCCTCGACCCACCGCAGGATCTTGAGGCCGTCGATGCGGCCCCCCCGATAGGTGTTGAAGACTTCTCCCGGAGTCATCGCACGACTGTAGATGCGGACGTCATCAATCCGGCCGGTGAAGTCGAAGCTATTGCTCGTGTGGCCGTGCCGCCCGATGCGGGTGACGCTCCCCAAGCCGGAGTAGCTGATCGCCGGGGCGGCGCTGGTGCTGGCGACCTCGTTGCCGTCGATGTACAGCTTGATCGTTTCGCCGGCGGCGAGCGACGCTGCGAAGTGATGCCAGCCGCTCTTGGCCATCGAGCCGGCGAAATCGGCGCTGACCCAGCTCGAGCCGTTGTAGTACGAAGCCCGGGTGAGCGAACCGCTCGTGTTAAGTCGCAACAAGAAGTAGTCGCCAATGCTGACGATTTCCGCTCCCACGGAGTCGGCGGAATCGAGCTTGGCCCATCCCGCGACGCTCACGCTGGAGGTTCGGCCGACCAGGAGCGGGATCTCGACGTAGTTGGTGCCGTTCAGGGCGATTGCCGTTCCCATGCCTGCACGGCCGGTGCTCGTGACGCCCAAAGTCGGACTGCCGACGTACGTGCCGTCGTTCCCCTGTCCCGTCGCGTCGGCCGCGAGCGTGCCGCTGGGTTCGTCCAGCTTGTACCAGGCGGCCAAACCGAAGAGATCGTACACGTCTTGCTGCGACAAGACGCGGTTGTAAACTCGGACCTCGTCAAAAAGTCCGTTGCAGAATTTCTCAGGAGTTGCCGTCGTCGCGCCGATGCGAAGAGTATTGTCCGACGATGCGTCCCCGATTGTGCCGGAGCCGGCGAACGTTTCCGCCAACTCGCCGTTAACGTAGGTTTTGACGAGCCCTTCCTGGTAACTGAAGACGACATGCGACCACTGGTCGTCGGCGAGATAGGCGCCCGTGCTGTGCCAGTTCCAGCCGGGCGACGAATTGGCGTAAGACCACTTCAGCTCGTTCAGCGACGAGAGGGCGAACTTGTACTCACCCTCTTTGCTTAGCAAGGTCCGTTCAGACCCCGGCTTGGTCCCTGGTTTGACCCACAGGGCGACCGTGCAGTCGTCGTTCATGACGAGCGAGCGGGCCGCGGGGATCGAGACGTAGTCGTTCGTCCCGTCGAGCGAGACGCTCTTGCCGTAGACGCCCGCTTGGTTGACCGTCGGTCCGTTGACGTGGGTCCCCGTATTGCCGGCCGGGGACGAGTCGGCGGCGACCGTGCAGGAGAACTGCAAAGTCAGGAATTGAGCATTCGGAGCCCGAGTTCGGGGTTCCAGGCGACGTAGTCGGCGGCGGCCCGGAGGGGGATGGCCGCATCGGAGCAAAGGCGGTGGATGGTCACCGCCGCATTGTTGAGGGCGGCCAGGCAGGCGGAGAGTCCAGGTCTGCGGGTATGGTGGCGGTCTTCGTCCCACCAGCGGTCTTTGCAGAAGTGCAAGCCGTTTTCGACGCGCCAATGGTTGCGCACGTCGGCCAGGAGGTCGGCGGCGGTGACTTGGTCCGGGTCTTGGCTGGAAACGAAGTACCGCACGTCGTGCGAGACGAGCTCGCCGGCGGCATTGCGGACCTCGCGATCAATGCGGATCGCTACGCGGCAGCCGGGCAGATCGAGGACCTCGCGGATGTACGTCGCGTTGTCGACGTCGACCCAGATCCGGCGCGTTTCTCGGAAGCCCCCCTTTTACTCTTTTCGGTCGTTTGGGCGGCCGGCGGACGCTCGGGCGCCCCGACGAAGCAGTGGACCAGCGCGTCGAGCGTATCCGGCTGATTGTCCTTCACCTGCAGCAGATAGTCGCAGCCGCGGCTGGTGATCAATTCCGCCAGCGGCCGCTGGGCGAAGATGGCATCCCCAGTGATCAGTCGTAACATCGGGTAGGCGTCGAGCAACTCTGCCAGATGCCGCCGCAGGACCGTCGGTTCGTTCGTCTTCTCCGTCCCGGTCGACCATTGGCCGACGACGACCTGCAGGTCGTGAACGAAGGCGTTGAGCATGTGCAATGGATCGCCATCGTCGTCGACGGCTTGCTTGGCCGTCTTGCCGTCGACGGCCACCGCGCCGCGGGTCGCTCCCTCGGCGAGTTGCGCCCGCAGCCAGACCGTCAATGCGGCTTGAAACTCTTCGACCCGGCACTTGGCGAGCGTTCGGCTGAACGTCGTCGCACAGGGCGGCGCGCCCCGGTCGAATCCCAGCGGCTCCCGCAGTCGGTCCCAGTTCGCCGTCGCCCAGCGGACCAAAACCTCCATCTCCCGAATCCGCGCCAGCATCCCCAGCAGCGTCAGCACGACCATCCCAGCAAACGGATGACGCACTCCCCGCGCCTTACGCGGATCCTCCAGCCGACCAAACGCCTCAAGCAACGTCGACGCATGCATCGCAGGCCTCTTCCCCGCAGAAAAGAGCCCCCCTGCCGCCCTCATCTACGGAGCCGCCCCGCTCGCAGTTCGATGAAATCGACTATGCAGTTCTCCTG